>JBGCDN010000271.1:0-7286 GCA_045105495.1 Planctomycetaceae bacterium | reverse complement strand
TGCTTGTTCATGACGACGACGACACTCTGAATATTCGACGACGCATCGGCTGTGGATGTCGGGCTCGTCCAGGGCGTTGAGAAACTCTCGAGCCTCTTGTTCATAGACCTGGCTTAACTGCCAGCGACCACCACGCGAAGCTTGCAAAGCCAGTAGTCCATTGACTCGCAACATACTCTTATTCCACAGAGCACGATTTCGCGGGTACTCTGGGCGCGGGAGAGACATCAGTGTCTCGGCGAGGAGTTCTGATCTGTCAGCTTCATCTTCGACGGATGCAAAGAAGTCAGGCACCGAAGCCATCGTTCTTGAAATCTCTGACCGCTCTCCAGACGCTGCCGCACTTGTCCATAAGCTGAAAGAAGCGGTCAGCAAGCAGGCGGTCGCAATGAGAACGCCCCATCGAGTGCGATTACTTCGGATAGGTGTCGCCGGTTCCTCAAATATCCGCTCAGGTCCATATAGATCATCCAATGCTTTTGCAAGCTGTCCTGTGTCGCCATTGGACAGTGCATTTTCGAGTTGGTCAGCGTTCATCTGGAAACCTCATCGATGATGTCGCGCAATCTAATATCCAATGCGAGGCACAGCGGCCCGACTTGCAGAAAGTCATTCGTAACGTCGTCGGCTGGCACGAGGTCTTGAAGGTGCGATGCTTCAAAGTGCTCTGAATTGCCGAGAATGCACCCCAGCTCGCTGACTGCGTTCGCCCCCGCTTGATTCTCCAGGCGTTTCAGATCCTGAAGGTTGCCGTATGCCTGGCTGAGTGACCAGCGGTCTAACTGTATGCTAAGGAAATTGATCTTGAGGAACGTCGCGAACGATAAGTCGTTCGGCTCAGGCAGGATCGCCGATTCGATCACCAACTGGCGGGCATAGTGCCACACCAATCGTGGATGGACCGTGGGTTGGTAGCACCAGTGAAAGAGAGATTCGAAGAACGTCTGGACCTTCTTCGAAGTCTCTTTGCCTTGTCGGAAGTTTGTGACCGCTGCTTTTGAAATGCCAAGCAGCTCGGCGATTGCCCTGTTGGGCAGCGGTCGTGAGCGGCTCCCGTTCACTGAGCTACGAGCATGGTCGATCATTCGACGGTTCCGGCCCGAATTCAAACGCACTGATGCGACTTCATGGGTTTCGCGAAGCTGCTCAACAAAAGCTTCCCTGCGGATATTTCGCATCGCCTCGAGTCCGCTGCGGAGTCGAGACTGAAACACAGGAACTGGCGGTCCGCCAATCAACATATCCGTTCCTCTCTGGCTCAGATTGAACTCAAACCACTCGATCAACCGGTTCTAAGTTTGGTAAGCATCGGTCCAAGAGCAAGTTCTGACTGTGTTGTTCAGAAAATCTGAACACACTCGCATGGTTGGACGAGTGAACCGAAGGCAAACTCGATCCTCGGCGGGTGATAACCTACGCTATCGTACAGTCTTGCTGAACGTCCATTACCTGAAGTGGAGGCGGAGTGATGAAACGACGTGAATTCCTTGGAACAATCGCAGCTGCCGGCGTGGCATCTCATCTCAGGTATCCGGCATTTGGGCAGGAAGATCATGAGCACGCTATGTGTCACGCCACATATGCGACGCCCGCCGATGCGATGAAGGCACCCCCGGAGAAGTTCGCGTTCGTGCCCGCCATTATGGTTGGAACCAAAACGAAGCGTCCGGACTACATGGCAACGATCGACATCGATCCGGATTCACCGACCTTCAGCAAAGTCGTTGGTCGATTCGACATGCCGAATGTTGGCGACGAATTGCATCACTACGGTTGGAACGCCTGCAGCAGCTGTCATGGCGAACGTCATCGTCGATATCTGGTGGTTCCTGGTCTGGCATCGGGCAATATCTACATCATCGATTCCGCCGACCCGAAGAACCTGAAGCTGCACAAGCAAATCTCGGGCGAAGACATTGCGAAGAAAACCGATCTCGCCACTCCGCATACGGTTCATTGTCTCGCTGATGGGACCATGATGATCTCGATGCTGGGTAACGCCAAAGGCGAAGCGCCAGGTGGGTTCTTGCTAATCGATGACCAATTCGAGATTCAGGGGCGGTGGGAAGTCGACGCGGCAGCCATGAAGTTCAACTACGACTTCTGGTATCAGCCCGGAATCAACGCAATGGTGAGCAGCGAATGGGCCGCCCCCAACACGGTGGCTCAGGGGTTCCAGTTGGAAGATGTGAAAGCTGGCAAGTACGGCCAGCGCCTGCACTTCTGGAACTGGGAAGAACGCAAGATTGAACAAACGATCGATCTTGGCGAGAAGGGAATGATTCCGCTGGAGGTCCGGTTCCATCACGAACCCGGCAGTACACATGGTTTTGTTGGCGCGGCATTGAGCAGTGTTGTTTGGCACTGGCACAACTACCAGAAACCGGGAGCCGAAAAAGGAACCTGGGTTGCCGAACCCGTTATTGAGGTGGAAGCTGTCGAAACAGAAGGTTGGCCGTTCCCAGTGCCCGGCTTGATTACCGACGTTGTGCTTTCGCTGGATGACAAGTTTCTGTACTTCTCAAACTGGCTGCACGGAGACATTCGTCAGTACGACATCAGCGATCCGTCGAAACCAAAGCTGACGGGGCAGGTGTGGCTGGGCGGCGTCATCGGACACAAGTCAGATATGAAGACACCGATGACCGGTGGTCCGCAGATGTTGCAACTCAGCAAAGACGGCAAGCGGCTGTTTGTGACCAGTTCGCTGTACAGCGTTTGGGACAATCAGTTCTATCCCAAAATGGCTGATGAAGGTTCATGGATGGCGATGATCGACTGTGACAACGCGAAGGGTGGAATGAAGTTGAACGACGACTTCCTCGTGGACTTCGGAAAAGAACCCCACGGTCCGGCTCGGGCTCACGAGATTCGGTTCCCAGATGGCGACTCAACGTCAGACATCTGGGATATCCAAAGAGGATGACGGATGGCCTTAGTACACCAACTTGGTGTTCAGACAACATCCGTCATTTGGTCGAACGACAAACGTTAATCAGTCACAACGATGACTTCGTCGTCTTTCGTCTTAAGCGTGACACGCGACTGATTTCCTGATCCGAACGTTTCGAAGGCGGCTTCTTCCAAGTGAGGAACCAAAGACGCACGGAGTCCGCGGGCTCCGGTTTCTCTGCGGTGGGCGGCTTCGACGATTCGTTGAACGACTTCGTCTTCCACAACCAGTTCGACACCTTCCCGCGCGAACTCTTTGCGGTAATTGTTCAACAGCGTTTCGTCGAGAATCTCGCGTAGGACTTCTTCGGTCAGTGGTTGGAAGCTGACGAATCGCGAGAACCGGCCGATTAGCTCCGGCAACATGCCGTACGTCGCGAAGGCCGTCGTATTCTCCATCAGCTCGTTGCCGATTTCCTGAGCGATGCTTTCGTCCAGCTTTGCCTTGGCAATCTTCCCAAACCCAACGGCTGACTTGGAACTCGCTGTCGACGCCGTTCCCTGCAGTCCACTGAAAGCACCGCAGGCGATGAACATGATATTCCGCAAAGGCATCTCTACCTGCGCGCCGTGTCCGCTGTAGCCGAAGTCGGCGGGGAAGGTTGTTGAACGTCCGGAGAGAAGTGTTAGCAAGCCGCGTTGTACGCCGAAGCCACTGACATCTTTGGTGGTGCCTTCGCCAGCGAATCTTGTTGACGAACGGCTGGTTGCGAGCTTGTCGAATTCGTCCAGGCAGACCACTCCGCAGGATGCCCATGCTCGGTTTTGATTTGCGAGTTCGAACAAATGCGATATCAGCATCTGCACGTCATCGCCAATGTACCCGGTCTCAGAGAACCGAGTTGTATCGGCGACCAATGTTGGGACCGGTAGGATCTCTCGGAACAGCAACTCAGACAGGTATGTCTTCCCGCTGCCGGTGGTTCCCAGGAACAGGTAGTGTTCGCGTTCTGGCAGTTCGCTTACTGGAAGCTTTTCCAGAAACTGTAGCCGCAATCGACGCAAGTGACGGTAAGCAAGAACCGCACCCGCTCGCCGCGCGTGTTTCTGGCCTCGATAGCCGCATTCAAGCAACCGTCGTTCAACGTCAACCGGAGACAGCAATTCAATTGCTTCAAGCCGACGAACGACGTCGTTAAGTTCGGCTTCAGAGAAGGCTGATGCTTCGACGTCTTCTGTTGGTACGGCGCTGGTATCGATGGACGATGTTTCCAGCGGATCAACTTCGCTTAGCCGGTTTACCAGGTCTGAGATGCCGGGAATATCCATGGCAGCGGCAATTGCTTCAGCGTTCGTTTCGGTGTGGTTCTCTTCGTGAGTCACGTGTGTTCCTCAAATCGTGTGTGCGTGTCGAGCGACCAAATCAGGGCCGCGACGAACTCTTCGGGGCAGGGTCTGCGGTGACAACAGGGCAGAAAAAGTTCGCTGTTCACACAGATACAGCAGGGCGCCGAAACTGTCTTAAGTGGCTCAAAAATGGCGAAAATCGCATGCTTCGCTCATTCTTGCCAAGTTTCGAGTTATTGCTTTGGCTTCCGGACACTTGATGGAACCCATGTGTTTGCACTGGATTCCTGAATCTCGCGAACATCGTCTGCTGTGGGGGGCGCGTTGTTGGTTCCGTTGGACCTGGACGTTCTAACGCGACGCGGAGAATAGTCCGGCAGCTTCTCTGGCTTGGTTCCCTTGAACCATGCGGCCATACCGCCCGAATGCCCCGATTCCTTGGCTCTGAGGAACGCAACCATCAGGCAGAAGGCTGCAAAAAGACCGAAGGCCGTGCCAAGAGTTGGCCAGAGCGGATCGCGAAATGAAGTGGCGATAACGAACAGAAGAGCCAAAAAGCCCATGATAAACACGATAGCCGCCGCAAGAAGCGCCGCGCTTTCCCGTCCATAGTCGCGTTTTCTGCTCATAGCTGGCTCCAGCCCGGAGGCGGGGTCTGTGACTGCCGATTATAACACAGGTTCCGACCTTTGAGGTGCCAGCGTAGAATTCTGAGGTTCCGCAGGCTGTAAACAGCTGACAGGCGTTGGGAACACCAGCAATCATCGTCCAGAGTATTAGCCGTTTTTACCGATTGACCAGTCGATCATGCGTTTTGACCCTGCTCTTCATCTTCTCAAAACTGGCGGTCGCCCCGCCGCAGCCAGACGCTCGCGCTGGTGGAATATGGCGGGCGACGTTATCGAGCGATCAGACAAACTCAAGAAGCTCGCCCACGACGAACTGGAAGTACGCGGTCGCGAAGTCCGCTGGCGAGCGAAAGCTGGCGAACCGCTGGATGAGCTATTGCCAGATGCTTACGCACTTGTCCGTGAAGGTGCTGACCGTGCCCTGGGCATGCGGCACTTCCGCGTTCAGATTATGGGTGCCATCGCCCTGTTCGAAGGCAACGTTGCAGAGATGCAAACGGGCGAAGGTAAAACTCTGACGGCAACAATGCCCGCCTACATTCGCGCGCTAAGCGGGTTGGGAACGCATGTCATTACGGTCAACGATTACCTGGCCAATCGTGACGCTGACATCATGGGCGAGGTGTATCGGAAGCTGGGGCTTACTGTCGGTAAGGTTTTGGAACCGATGGAACCCGACGAGCGTCGCGGTAATTATGGTTGCGACATAACGTACGGAACTGCCAAAGAAATGGGTTTCGACTTCCTGCGCGATCGGCTTCGCAAAGGGGCGTCGCAGGACGACGAAATTTCCAAGAAGCGTTTTGAACAAGCGGTTGGTGGTGGCGAAAAGCCAGTCCAACGCGGCCACCACTTCGCGCTGATTGACGAAGCGGACAGTATTCTGATCGACGAAGCGAAAACGCCGCTCATTATCGGGCTTACCCAACCGAACGATCCGGCAACGGTGAACCTGTATCGTTGGAGTCATCGGGCGACGTATCGATTGGAATCTAATTCCGACTACGTTTACGAACCCGACCGGCGATCAGCGTATCTCACCGATGACGGCTGCCGCAAAATTGTGCTGATGGCGAAGCCATCGCTGTTGAACTCGATGGACACAGAGCGAATCTATACGCAGGTAGAAAAAGCACTCACGGCGCGGCATGCGTTTAATCTCGACCGGGACTATGTCGTCGTCGACAAGAAGGTTCAGATCGTCGACGAATCGACTGGTCGAATCATGGATGGTCGCAAGTGGCAGGATGGTCTGCACCAGGCGATCGAGGCGAAGGAACTGGTTCCCATCACCGCTGCAACCGGTCAAGCCGCGCGTATTACGGTTCAGAGTTTCTTCCGAAACTACACTCACCTGGCGGGGATGACAGGAACAGCAATTCAATCAGCGCGGGAACTTAAGAAGACGTATTCGCTGAAAGTGACGCAGATTCCCACGAACAAGCCATGTATTCGTGAAGCACTTCCGAATCGGGTGTTCGCCACGCAGGATGCCAAGCGTGCGGCGATGATCGAAGAGATTCGCGAAGTGGTTCAGGCTGGTCGATGTGTTCTTATCGGAACGCCGTCTGTTGATGCGTCCGAAGCTGTCAGCGTCGCCTTGAAAGAAGCTGGCATCGAACACGAAACACTCAACGCGTTGTATCACGAAATTGAAGCGAAGATTGTTGAGCGAGCTGGCGAAATGGGACGGGTGACCATCGCGACCAACATGGCTGGTCGTGGTACGGACATCATTTTGACAGACGAAGTGAAACAACGCGGTGGCCTGCCCGTGCTTGCCAATGAGTTCCATACTTCAAAGCGGATCGATCGCCAGCTGATCGGTCGATCTGCTCGACAGGGCGACAAAGGAAGCTATCGGTTCTATCTGTCGCTCGAAGACGAACTACTGCGTTGCCGTGACAGTCGTAAAATCGCGAGAAAGCAAAAGAACGCGAGGCCGAATCGTAGTGGTGAACTCTCCAGGGCAGCGGCCGGATATTTCAAACGGACGCAAAAGTTTCTCGAAAAGATGCACCTCAAGCAGCGGAAGAACTTACTCAAACAAGAGAAGTTCCGAACGGAAGCCTACGAACGCATGGGCATCGACCCCTACCTCGAACTCACCGAAAGCTAAAAAGCGTTCTGCTTTACTGGGTGCGGCGGCCGGCGTTGGGTTAGTGTGTTCGGTTGATTCTTCGCCGCGAGGGCGGTTTGTGGGCCGGCTTGGACGGACGGTTTCTTTTTGCGGAACCGCCGTCATCGCGTGTAGGCTCGTGGGCGAGTCCTGGCTGTGTTGCACATGTGGCCGCCTGTCAGGAGGTTCGTTTCGGTTCGAGCAGGCGGCTTCAGTAGAAATGCCAATGAGAACTCGTTTTCTCAAGCGACGTCGGCATCATCGGTTCCATCGAAATCTGCGCCGCGCCGGTTTGCCAA
>JBGCDN010000270.1:0-16946 GCA_045105495.1 Planctomycetaceae bacterium | reverse complement strand
CTGACCGATCGCGGCCGCTGCCGCTCGCGTCCCCAGAGACAGTATCTCGCCGATACCCTCGCGTCCGGCAATTAGCTGGAGAGTGTTAATCAGATCGCTCGGCTCCCCGAACCGAATGGTCTCATCAATCAACCCACGTTCAGAACACTCCATCGCGAACGCAATCGTCACACCCGCGCTGATGGTGTCCATGCCGAGGTCGTCGCACAGCGATGATGCCTTCAACACCGTTTCCGGATCAGAAACTCCGCAGAGCGGACCCAACGAAAACAGGTTCTCGTACTCCAACCGAACCGGCCTGCCCTCTTTCGATTCAAAAATGTGCTCACACCCAATCGTACACGCCGCGCATGACGAACGTGTTCGTTTGCCTTCGGGAACCAGGTTCTCTGGAGTCAACTTCGCGGCCTCTTCAAAGCGACCTTGCTGAAAGTTCCGCGTCGGCAGCGTGCCCAGCCGATTGAACGTCACCAGGTTATCGACGGTTCCCAGTTCGCGGTACTTGGCGGTGGCTTCGCCCAGCGACTTCTTCGAAAGGTCGCGACTGTACGCGGTTAGCTGCTTCGGATGAGCGAACGAAACACTCTGGTCACCACGCACACACACAGCTTTGATTTTCTTGGAACCCATAACAGTGCCCAAGCCACCGCGCCCGGCGTGTCGCCCGTCGTGAGAGATAGACGCAAAGCGAACGCCGCGTTCTCCAGCCGGTCCGATGACCGCGGACCGAAACCCCTTCGGCAATTGGGTCCGCAAGCGAGCTTCGCAGTCCGGGATCGTCATACCCCAAAGGTCGGTCGCGGGTTCTAATCGGATGCCATCCGGTTCAACCAGCAACAACGAAGGCTTCGAACACTGTCCCACAAGCACGATGGCGTCACAGCCGGTCTTCTTTCCGGCGATGGCAAAGTGCGACGACGCAAGTGAATCGTTCAGCCTTCCGGTCAGCGGCGATTTCGCGACGACGCCAAACTTTGCCGACGTCGTGAGTGGACTGCCAACCAGCGGACTGAACACAAACACCAACGGCGATTCGGGGCTCGTCGCTTCGACATTGCCAGGCATTTCCCTCGCCAGAATCCACGAGCCTAACCCGGTTCCACCAATCGATCGCCTTAACTGCTCCTCAGGAATCACAATTCGTTCGGCGGTCCCAACGCCAACATCGACTCGCAGGTAGCAACCGTGGTAGCCAAATACTTCACTCATCGTTAGTGACCGCCCACATCAGCGGAGAGAATCTGCACGCTGTCCCCCGGCGACAAATCACTGTCTGAAGCAACAGAATCGAATCGCGAGTTCACACCGATCAGAAAACCGCTTCGTAGTTTTCCCTCTACGAAGCAATGTGCAGCGAGTGACGGAAAGTCGCGTTCCAGCACCCGCAAGAGATCCGCCACTGAAGCCGCCTCACAATCGAAGGTATCGGTCTTGGCGTACAGCCGTGGCGTCCCCAGAAACTCAACTCGCACAGAACTCACAGCAGACCGCCAAGCCCCTTGAGGGATATCTCTTCGCGGCTTCCAAAGGGCTCTGCATACGCCGTCCCGATGGTCCAACCCCAATACCGAGCTCGATCTCGAATGTCGTCCATGAGCGTTGGGTGCTCTGATGAACGCCCTTGAATCACCTGGCTTTTATAAGCCGCGACCGCTTCCATCTTTTGCTCGATGGAATCAGAGATATCGACAACAAACGCAGGCTTCGGATGGATGCGTAAATGGATGCTCCAATAGTAGTAAATCAGCGGCGGATGAAACCGTTCGCCAGCCATGTCGGTTCGCGAAAGCTTCGACCAAAACCGGGCCGCATCAGCCAAGGCACTGGCTGCAACATGGTCTGGATGAGCATCTTCCCAATACGGAGCGAGAATCATTTTGGGGCGAGTTAACCGGAAGACTTCCGCGAGTGCTCGCCATGAATCGAGATCGGATTCGAGCTTTCGATTCGGCAGCTGCAGATTCTCCCGCCACGTCAAATCCATGACTTTCGTCGCAACATCCGTCTCCGCCGCGCGAATTTCAGGAGAACCATTCGGCGTCGGTTCTCCATTCGTCAGTTCAACGACGCCAACACGCAACCCTTCCGCACGGCTACGACAAATGGTTCCTCCCACACTGATCTCCGCATCATCGGGGTGTGGCGCAACGACGAGAACGTCCAGCGGTTCCTGATCAAACTTCACAATCAAATTCCTGCAACAGGTTCTTGCCAATCAAAAGCAGCCGCGCACTCCAGCAGTTCAAGCACGTTAGATCAACATTCAACCCAGCACAACGCGAAGCGAAAGTAGCCATGACTCTCCGTCGTGGTGAGCATTGCAGAGGGACCTGATTAGCCAGAACCCAGGTCGCTCGAACAGTCAACATCCAATTCAGTTGCGTACTCTTTGACTGACTATCTGATTCGATCGAAACTCCTCCCGGTACCAGCAATTGAGTTCTGACGTGCCACGTCACAGCGGAGCGTGGCGGCTACTTTGGCTGACAGGTCGTGAATAGTCACTACACTGCCGCCATGGAAATCGACGCAATTAACGAGTGGGGGCCCAAACTTGCCGCATGGGCTTCTGAGTACCTGACGCAACTGCGGCAACGGCCTGTTCGAGCTCAAACGGAACCGGGGGACATCGCGAGACAGATTCCTGATGTGCCACCGGATTTGCCCACTGGCTTTGAGGAGATCTTTCAGGAGTTCGAAGACATCGTCATGCCCGGAATGACGCACTGGCAGCATCCTCGATTCTTCGCTTACTTCACGGCGAACTCAAGTCCGCCGTCGCTGCTTGCGGAATGGTTAACTGCCACTCTTGCAGCTCAATGTATGCTCTGGCAAACGTCGCCGGCCGCCACTGAACTCGAAACGATGATGCTGCAATGGCTGCGGCAGATGATTAGTCTGCCAGATGCCTTCTCTGGAGTCATTCAGGATTCCGCCTCCAGCGCGACTTTGGCGGCGTTGCTTCATGCTCGTGAGCGTGCGTTGGGTTTTCGTGGGAACACGGAAGGTCTTGCCGGTTTGCCCGCTTGCCGAGTCTATTGCTCGGACCAGGTGCATTCGTCTGTGGATAAAGCGTGCTGGGTTGCTGGAATCGGGCAGCAGAATCTCATCAAGCTTCCGACAACCGGTGAGTCAAGCGCTCTCGACACGAGAGCGCTTGAACAGGCTATTGTGCGAGATCGAGAAGCGGGCTTGGTTCCTGCAGCGATTGTTGCGTGCATCGGTGGAACCAGCGTCGGCGCCTGCGATGACATTTCGGCAATCATGGACGTCGCCGAACGACATAACGTCTATGTGCATGTTGATGCCGCATGGGCAGGCAGCGCGATGATTTGTCCGGAGTTTCGCGGCATGATGCATGGCTGCGAGCGAGTGGATAGCTTCGTGTTCAATCCGCACAAATGGCTCTTCACCAACTTCGATTGTTCTGCGCACTTTGTTCGCGATCCGGAATCGTTCGTCAAGACACTCGCAATCCGGCCAACATATCTGGCGACAGCCGGACGCGATCAGATAACGAATTACTCAGAATGGTCCATCCCCCTGGGTCGCCGGTTCCGAGCGCTAAAGCTTTGGTTCGTGATACGCAGCTACGGGCTTACGACGCTACAGCAGAAGGTTCGAGACCACGTCCGTTGGACAGAGAAGATCGCGAGGCGTTTGGAGGCGGAGCCGGATTTTGAACTTACGTCTGCTCCGGTACTATCGCTGTTCTCATTCCGGTATGCACCGGCAGGAGAACAAGATTTGGACGAGATCAATCAACAACTTCTCGAACGCATTAACGATGATGGGCGGATCTACCTGACCCAAACGCAGCACAAGGGAAGGTACGTTATCCGATTTCAAGTCGGCCAGACTTACACGACAGAATCAGACGTCGCCTTCGCCTTCGATGTCATTACCTCGCTCGCACGAAAGACATCGAAAGAATGAAAAATGCACGGCAAGTTATCCACCTGCCGTGCATTCAAAAGTAGTTGAGGGACGAGCAACCCTTCGGCTGACTCCCATTTTGAAAGCTAGAATGCAAACAAGGAATCGACGTCTGCGAAGACGCCGTCCAGCGGCTGTTCCGCCAACGGAGCAAGAGTCTTTGATTCGCCTGCGTTGAGATAACCAAACATGATGTCATCCGCATCGGCAAGATCGTAAGTATCCTGATAGCCAAGAACATGACCAAGCTCATGAGCCACAACCGTGTTCAGGTCGTAGCCAGAAGTTGACCAACCGCGGCCAGCAGCATCTGCGTCGATCAGCACGTTGTTCCCAAATGCACCGCCGAGCTGATTGTCTTGCCAATCAACGATGCTTACCGAAACAGATCGCAACAATGCCAGCTCTTGCTGTGACGCACCAGCTTGTTCCCACATCTCAATCGCGTCGTCGAAAGCGCGATCAAGCTGTGATTCTGTCAGCGTTGGGACGTCGCCATAACCGATCTCTGAAGCAAACAATGGCTGGGTTACGGTGACGGTAACCGTCGCCGATTGCGTTGCGAGTTCCTCAATGAACACACTGCCTGATCGACCAAAGTTGTCGTCGTCTCGCGGAGCAGCAACGAAGACAGTGTCATTGGAAACGGCGATTGCCTGACCGAAGTAGTCTCCGTTGCCGGAGTCAATTGAGCTAATTGTGCGATCCAACTGCCAGCCGGATGCTTCGTCAAAGCTGTAAACTCGACCGCCATTCTTGCTGATATTTTGATCCAGGCGGGCTCCCGCGTAGACACCCGTGTCGTTCAACGCGACTGAGTAACCAAACTGGTTCGCATCAGCTTCATCGGGCGACGTAACTTGAGCCACCTGGCCCCACATGTCTGTGCCACCTTCGTTTCGCTGGAACACATGAACTTCACCGGTTCGCTGTTTTCCATCGCGTATCGGCCGACCAATCGCGACGGTGTCGCCGTGAATATCAACCGACGACCCAAACCAGTCAAACTTTCGAGCATCCGCCGCAATAAAGTGGCTGGCGATACCAAAGTTATCGGTCCCGCCAAGATTCCGGTCAAACAGATACGCTGAGCCAGCATCGGTCTTCAGCTCGTTCGATTTTCGAGCACCAACCAAGAACATGTCACCGTCGATCGCGACATCGAAGCCGTATTGATCGCCCTTCGCCAGGGTCGCTGGAGCTAGCTCTGCCGTTTGTGTCCAGGTACCAGCAACGTTGTCAAAGACAATCGCTGTTCCCGCATTACGTCCGGCATCATCGTCGAGACGAGCACCAACGAGGATCGTCGAGCCGTCAATATCGACTGCGTGACCAAACTGGTCCTTGGCTTCTCCATTGGTGTCGGTCAGCTTCGTCACGAATCCGAAGTTGTTCGCCCCACCGAGATTCCGGTTGAAGATGTAGACCGCACCTGCGTTCTTGCCAGCATCGTCATCCAGTCGAGCACCAACAACGAGCGTGTCTCCGTCAATTGCCACAGAGTAGCCAAACGAATCGCCTCTCTCACCATCCGGTGCGAGCACTCGGGCGATCTTGCTCCAGTTGCCATCGACAGTGCGTTCGTAGACGAACACCGCACCCGAGTCGCTTGCCAGTACATCGACTTTCGGCGTTCCGACAACCATCAAATCGCCGTCCGTCGCGACAGCGTGGCCAAACTCATCGGTGTGCCCCGAATCGACGCTCCAGATTTTGCTTTGTTCAGAGATCTCGTAGTCGAACGAAGCCGTACCAGTGAAGCCTTCGTTGGGAGTGAACCGAACTGTGCCGTTCTTATTCAACAGCACCTCACCATCCGGCGATGTACCAACGGCGACTGCTCGAGCTCCGGGTGCTGGAGCATCGTTGTCGGTCACTCGAATTGTGACTCGAGTGTCGAGTGTCGTAGAAGCCGTGTCATCGACAGCGGCAAAGCCCGCTTCGTCACTGACGTTGAGAACAGGAACCGCAATCCGAGGCAGATCGTCAAACTTGTCGTCGGACCGCACTTCTTCCAGGTCAACAAAGACACTGAACGGGCCATCGGAATCGGCTTCACTATCGTCCTTACCGGTTACGGTGACGATCTGAGGTGTGTCCCAGTTCTCCGGGGTAAAGGTCAGCTCGGCAGGCGAGACGTCCAGTTCGTCGTCCGCGTTCGTGTCTGTGAAGAACACGATTCCGGTTTCCGGCTGGCGGTCAAGTCGAACCTCAAACGTATCCGAGACACCAGTTTCATCGACCATCGTTGAACACTGTGATTCAACGATTGAGAAACTGGCAACATCGTCATTTCTGGTGACGACTTGAATCGACGAATCGACAAGTCCATCGAACGCATCTGCCGTAGCAGCGTCATCTACAACGAACTGCAGAACCGTTTCCTGACTGTCGTCGACAGTCGGATCATCAACGCCGGTCACGGTTACAATTTGCGGCTCGAACCAGTTTATTGGTGTGAATGTGATGGTGGTCGGACTGACTGAGACTTCACCTGTGTCCGTCGAAACTACATCCAAAACAACCGGGCCGGTTGGCTGAGCATCCAGCACGACAGAGACGTCGTCGGTGGTTCCAGATTCATCAACAACAGTCGAACCGCCACTGGCAGTAACTGTCATCGACGCAATTTCATCGTCTGTGTTGGTGACACTTACAGACTCTTCGATCCCATCAAACGCATCGTCGGACAACTCGTCATTAACAGTCACGGCAATCTGAGTCACAGAATCGCCATCAACAGGCGTATCATCCACACCTGTCAGAGTGATGGTCTGCGGAAGATCCCACTCACCAGGCGTGATGGTGATCGAGCTGGGTGAAACCGTCACTTCGCTGGTGTCGGAACTGGTCAGATCGATAACGACATTGCCAAGTGGCTGAGCAGTTAAGGAGACAGTAAATGTATCTGTCGTACCTAGTTCGCTGACGGCTGAGTTCCCGCCGGATTCGACAACTGCGAGACCAGCCGTGTCGTCGTCTGTCGTTGAGACGGTTACGATGTCGGCCAGACCGTGGTAAGCAGCGGCAGATTCAGCTTCAACCACGCTCACATCGATCGTTGTGAACTCGGTTCCATCTAACGTGGAATCATCCACCCCTGTTACGGTCACAGTCTGAGGCGTCGCCCAGTTTTCCGCCGTGAAGGTAAGGAATGTTGGAGCAGCGGACGCTTCTCCGGCATCACGGCTGACCGCTGAAACCACAACGTCTCCAAGCGGAACCGCATCCAGCACGACGGTGAACGTATCAGTCGTCCCAGATTCGTCCACGCTTGTATCAAGCCCTGAAATAGCAACGGTCAGTCCGGGATCATCGTCCAGGATCGAGACCGATAGGTCTTCGGACAAACCATCGAACTGATCGTGTGACTCTGAGTCGTCGACCGCGATCGTCAGCGTGATGTCAGTATCACCATCGGCCACGGCATCATTTGTCGCAGTGACCGTCACGGTCTGCACCGTATCCCAATTCGCAGACGTGAAGGTCAGTCGACTTGGAGAACCAGAACCCTGCCCGGCATCCGATGTTGTGACTTCCAGCACCACATCACCAAGTGGCTGGGCATTCAAAGTCACATCGAACGAGTCTGTGAACTCGCCCTCTTTCGCAACCGTACTGCCGTCCGATTCGACGAGCACAATGCCGGCAATATCATCGTCGCCGTTCAGGACCGTCAAATCCTGAGTCAGACCATCGAATGGGTCACTGCTTTCAGCATCAACTGTTCGAACCGTTAGAGTCGCTGTCTGTTCTCCATCAACGACCGGGTCGTCTACACCGACGATCGTTACTGTTCGTGTGACGTCCCAGTTGGTCGGCGTGAACGTCAATCGATTCGGATTCGCTGCAACTTCATCGGCATCACTATCGCTGACAAGTTCCAACACAACGTTGTCGTCCGGCTGAGCGTCCAGCACGATCGTAAACGTATCTGTGAGCCCAGCCTCGTCAACAATGTTCGTCCCATCACTCTCTTCCAACGTCCAGGACGCAGTTTCGTCGTCCAGTGTCACAACATCGAATGGCTGCACAACACCGTCGAACAAGTCCTGCGACTGGCTATTGATGACAACGATGTTCACCGCTGTCGTTTGGTCGCCGTCCAGTGTCACATCATCAACACCCTGAACCGTCACCAGCTGAGGCTGATCCCAGTTGGTTGTCGAGAACGTCAGGCGAGTCGACGAAGTAGCTACCTCGCTCACGTCTGGGCTGGTCGCCTGCACCACAACATTTCCAAGTGGCTGAGCCGCCAGAGTCACCTGAACCGTATCCGCGCTGCCTGCTTCTCGGACGATGGCTGGAGCGTCAGCGACGACGATTCCTGCCACTTCGTCGTCGACGGTGACCACCGTTGTTTGGATCGAAACGTCTTCGAATGCACTGTGAGACTGATCGTTGATGACTCGGACAAAGACTCGAGAAGTCTGATCACCATCAACAAGACCGTCATCGGCTCCCGTAACAGTCACCTGCTGAACGACATCCCAGTTCGAAGCATCGAACGTCAGTGTCAGAGGACTAACAGTAGCCTCACCGAGATCGTCCGCTTCGACTTCCAAAACAACGGTGCCCACAGGTTCGGCGAACAGCGTCATATCGAAGGTTTCACTGGTTCCACTTTCGTCGACCTGAACGTTGCCGCCGTCCAGAACCAATCGAGCGTCGTCATCTTCGTTGGTCACGCCAACTGCATCGGCCTGACCAGCAAAAGCCGGATCCGAGGCATCGTCGTCGACCGTTGCGAATACGGTTGTAGAAATATCACCGTCAGCAATGTCATCATCGACACCAGCCAGATTCACGGTCTGCGGTGTATTCCAGTTTGCCGGAGTGAATGTCAACCGATCCGGAGACACTGCAACTTCCGACAGATCGAGAGTTCGTACAAACAGAACCACATCTGAGATTGGCTGGATATCAAGAGACAAGCCCAGCGTGTCAGTCAGGCCGGCTTCGCTAATAATCGTACTGCCGCCGGTTGCCGCCAAGGTAATCCCAGCGGTGTCGTTGTCCGTTGTCACAACCTGAGTGCTGGCAGAGACACCATCGTAAGGATTAAACGAAGCTGCATCGTTTACGACGACGTTCAATGTACTGGTAATGGACCCGTCAAGTGTGAGGTCATCAATCCCAACAACAGTTACCTGTTGTGGTGTGTCCCAGTTGCTCGCATCGAATGTCAGAGTCGTAGGTCCGGCACTGGCTTCAGACGCATCGGTGGTCGAGATATCCAGAACAACATCACCAGCAGGTTCGGCCGACAAAGAAACATCAACGAGGTCGCTTGTGCCATTCTCACTAACAACTGTCGTTCCACCAGACGGAGCCAAAACAATGGCTGCGACTTCGTCGTCAGTCGTCGTCACAGCAACGGAATCGGTCAAACCGCTGAAGGCCGAATCAGAAGACGCATTAATAACCGCGACAGTCACAGTTGATGACTGGACGCCATCCAGAATCAAATCGTCTTCTCCGGTCACTGTGACAGTTTGTGGCGTGTCCCAATTGGAAGGAAGGAACGTCAGCGTGGCGACATCGACTGTCGCTTCGGTCACGTCACTGCTGGTAACACTGAAGACAACGTCAGTCAGCGGTCTTGCTGTCAGAACAACATCGAATGCTTCCGACGTCCCAGACTCTGCCAGCTCAAACTCAGTGTCATCGATAAAGAAACCAGCGATATCGTTGTCTAGAACCTCGATGGCGTTGGTTGCCGTCAGGAAGTTCACAGCAACCGTTGGTGCCGCGCTGAGTTCGATGATCATAGAGCCTTCAACAGACTGATCATCAACGACATCAACCACGAACGTCGCGCTGTCGCTTCCTGCTGGGATTGTGACTGACGCTGGGAACGCTAGCTGAGCGGCAGGCGTGGCCGTGATACTGAGTTCTAATGCGTCAGTCAGTGCTCCGGTTCGTCGCAGCGTTGCCAGTACGGATCCACCAGACTCCGTTGTGCCACGTTCGCTCAAGCCGAGCACCAATGTTTCGTTGCCGATAACGGCGTTCGTGCCTTCCACTGAGAACCGGTAAACCGGCGTGTCAAAGTCGTTCGACGTTATGAACACTTCACCGGCAAAGTAGCCGGAAGCACCAGCATCAACCGCTAATGTCAGATCGACCGTATCTCCAGGATCGACAGAACCGATCGGCGAACTGGTAATCACGAACCCGGTTGGCACCACAACATCAGTGATGTTAAGCGCCGCTGTCCCATGGTTCGTGAGCGTAAATGTCTGCTCCTGACCACCGCCTACAGCACTGCCAAAATCAACGGGCGTATAACGATTGTTGACGACGATAATTCCGGCATCATCTTCGACCAGCATCTCTGGTCCACCGGCGACCTGTACTTCAAACGACTCTTCACCAATCTTTGTCCCGTCCACCAGGAACTCGACAGTCCATGTCCCAACCTGAGGTGTGGTATCCAGCGTACTTGAGAACTGAAACCGCTCGCTAACCTGGTCCTGCGGCACAACCCGAAGTCGCCGATCAAACTCGCTGCCGTCTGGTCGGTTCCAAACGAACTCAACAACCTGCCCCTGCTTCATCGCCGCCAACTGAGCCCACACCGTTACGTCCTGATTCGGTGCCTGCTCAAAGACATTCACTCTTGAAGGGCGTTCCAGGAAGTGGTCGACGGGGTCGTAGCTAGTCACACCTGACGAACGCACAAACTCAGTGTCGCCCGAATAGCTTGGTGTTGAATCAAGGTAGGCGGCAGGATCCAGCAGAGGTTCGACCGGACGACCATTGTGAGACAAAACAAAGTTCAACTGGGCACGCTGGGATGCCCCCGAACTTCCAAGGAACCCAAGAACATCACCGGGCGCGACGGCGTCGCCGACGGCAACCATCACTGAATCGCGGCGAAGGTTGGCGTAGGTTGTGCGGTAACCGTTGCCGTGATCTACCGTGACAAAGTTACCCGGCCCGGATCCACCAGACGTGTTTCGATCGAACTCGCCATCGTTGACTTCGACAACCGAACCAATCGCGGCTGCCACAACTTCGATACCCGCGTCCTGTTCGGTAAAGTGTGCAGGCCCAATATCCCAACCAACGTTTCCGTCGTCTGCGAAGACACCACCGTTGAAGTCGGCAGCCGAACCGGTCAGTGGATCAACATCGGCATAGCTCGTGATGAACTCACTCATCTGAACAACGGCGCTGTTGAGCGGCCATGCAAACTTCGGGGAAGCTGCTGTCACGGACGCAATGTTAGAAACCGTTTCGTTATCCAGTTCGTCGTTCTCAGCAATGCCGTCGTCAGCATCAAGAGCGACCTCCAGCATTTGAGTGCCAGCTGTCGCGTACCAACCAGCAATTTCAACTGTGAAGGTTCCATCTGCGGCCGCACCGGTGCCCTGATTCGTCACGACAGACAGTGGGACGTCGTTCACTTTGAACTCGACGCGGTAGTCCGTTTCGGTGGTAATGTCAGACGTCGAGTACGTTGCTCGCAGGCCGATCTGTTCGCCCTGAATCGGTTCCGACATCGGAACGCCGTTACCGTTAATCAGCGTCAGAGAACTCAGATTCAAGTTCGTCAACAACGCGCGTTGTTCAAGCGTTTCCAGTCCTGAACCTGACTGACGATCACGACTCGTGCTTCGCCTGACTTTACGCAACATTTTGAACCTCAGATTTCGCTTCTGGATGTGGGACCCGGACCGGCCGCGCAGATGTCCATGTAAAAGAACCTACAAAACTACGCGTCCTCGTCACCTCTCGCAAGTAGCTTGGCGGAAGTACAGGACATCATTTCCTGTTACATCACGCGGCGGCGCGACTTCGTTCCCTTGCCTACTGTCAGAAGACGAAAACAGAGAAGAATTTCGAAGAAAATAGCACCGAATCGCGCATTTTTGATTGAACGAAGTCCGGCCCGATATCTAACGGACCTATCCTAAAATTCCAAAGGCCGAGAAGCCCCACGAGAAAATACATCCCCATCGGTGCAGCCGAGCGATCGCTTCGTCGCTCTGAAAACCCACCGGCAATCACCGCGTCTGCCAGCAAGCTGGCTCTGCAAGAATGAGGTCGCCTCGGTTGCCGATCTCAACATAACGACAACCGAGACTCCCTGACCCCGCTCTACGCGAACACCCCCCAAAGCCGGGCTCGCGTCTACCGGTCAGCCGATGCCAACTGACTCTGAAGAAATGCTGGAACCTCATTCTGATCGAGCTCTTTCGGGTAGCACATCAGTCGATACACAACTTCGCCATACTTAACTTTTCGCGGAACAGTTTCCTTCAGATCGACGAAAGTTCTGTCTGCGAACTTTTGCGGAACCAGAAACGGCTGGCCGCCCGCGTACTCAGCCTCGACACTCAGTTGACTTGAGTTTGTCCCGACAGCTTCCGACATGTGCTCAGCGAAAGAATTCCCTTCGTAGAGCGCGTTCAGGTTCATCACGACGAACACTTTGTCGATCGCAACATCGAAGCGATAAAGCTGGTAGTTCGATTCGCCCTCCACCGGCAACGAAAACTCGAAGTCAGTCGTCGAGACCGAATTTCCATCTTCGCCCCAAACCGTGATGCGGTACTTTCCTTCCGGAATCCTCTCAATCACAGAGCCACCGGGAGGAACCTCCTCGTCGATAAACCAGGTATCAGACAACGTTCCATCTGCATCGATACCTTCAAACGTAACCGACCGCTTTTCGTCCCCAGTGTTAATCAACTTGAAAGACTGCCTCGGCCCATCCGCAGCGCCTGCCACCAGACCAATCACAACTCCACCAGCGAGCGTCAAAGCGATGAACCCACCCAACAATAGACCTATCAACTTCATTGCACTGCCTTCCCTGGCATTTAAGAACAAGAACTGTGTTGGCTTCAAACAGTTCCTCACAAATGGCGAACCAGCAACACTCGGAGCGGGATGATTGCCCCCAATCGCGAACAGCAACGCTGCAAGACGGGACCAGCAATGCGAAGCACATACCTCGCAATGCCGATCCACCACTCAAGGCTGGGCAACCATTCCGCAGCAAACAATCGCTGCTTAGCTCGCTCGCAGAAACCCGCCGATCACACCTTTGGCGAAACCAGCAGCAACGCCACCGGCAGCCCCGGCCGCCTTCCCGGGGCCAGAACCAGCAACGATGCAATCAAAGACCGAGTGCATACTGCCCGGTAGTCGAGACCGCACATGCCCGGTCACCAGTTCAACAATTTCACGCGCCGAGTCTTCTGAGACATCGGTCTCACTTGTGATTTGCGTAATCAGAGAATCCATTCTCAATCTTCCTTAAAAATCTCAAACATAGTTTCTCCGCAGCCTCACGGCCGTCGGATTATCAACACTTCCATTTCGCGAGTTCCATCAACCAACTCGAACCCAAAAGATTGCAGCTGCTTTCTTAGCTCGCCCATCGAACCCCACTCTGTGTCCCAGTCGTAGCGACCGTCCAGACCTGTCTCATCAACAACCAGGCTGCCAAACAAACCGGTCAGCGTCTTGCAAATGTCATCTAACGACCCAGCCTCGATCGACAAGAACGACTCACCACTCTTCATCTGATACTGCGGACTCGACGACACCGGCAAGTTGCACTTCCCCGCCGAACACTTCAAAACCAAAACCGCCCGCTCCTGCTTCTCAACCTCAGCCGTGAAGCCCAACGCGCGTTCAAGCTCCGCTCGCAGCGCGCCCCTCCGTTGCTCTTTGTCTTCACCAGTTACAGACACGTTGAATCTCCGAGTTGGCTTCTCACAGTCATACCGCACACCGCCATCCGGTATGTTGTAGGCACGAGAAATAAGTGCCTCGAACCCAACACCCTCAAGCTGAACCTCACCGTTGACTTCTCGCTGGGCACTCACATCTTGCAGCAGCGGTCCCTTCGAGACACGAATGGACACGTTCGGCGACCGCGAAAGCTCAGGCCCTTCGAAACCGAGCAACAAGTTTCTGACCGACCATGCCACGACGGCGAACAGCAGAACACCGGCCAACACACCTACTATGCACGCAAGCGTTCTTCCTGAACGAACACTTACGGCCATGTCAGCACAACCGCTACCGCGGTTAACCCTGCCGTGATGACGCCAATGCACATTCCGATTTTTTCTCTCCGACAGAAGCCCAAGCCTTCTCCCCCTGACAAGCCACGATCGTTTCCAACACATAACTGGCGAGCCCTTGACCGGCCCCCGGTTTAGATATCCGCATCCGTGTTAGAAACCCGTCACCCTGCTCGCACTTTTTCAGACTCAACAACAGATCCAATCACCAACTTGCAACGTTTCTGAGAAGCGTGTTCGTTTGCGACAAGATTTGTTGTCTTACTTCTTACGGTGACATACAACGCGTCACTTCAGGCGACGGACGCCACTAAGGGCTCAACATGATTTCTTCTCAGGATTCCGTAAGCAGTTTGTGCCATCGAGTAGGAGCTGGCGACGCGGATGCGGCCTTCCGTCTTTGGCAGGAATTCTTCAACCGGCTGGTTGAACTTGCCGGACGCCGGCTCACTGGCACGTCAACTGCCGCCGCAGACGAAGAAGACGTCGCACTCAGCGCGTTTAAGAGCTTCTGTCTCGGGATGCGAAAAGGCCGCTTCGCAACACTTACTGATCGCGACAGCCTCTGGCGATTACTTGTCGTCATCACCGCGCGGAAGGCGGTCGATCACGTCGAACACAACCGCAGAATGAAGCGAGACGAACTTCGCGTGGTTCGTCCTCAATCCACAGAGGCCAACGACGAACTGGTCAACGGCTTCGTTTGCCAACGCCCTACTCCGTCTATCGAGCTCGAAATGCGCGACGACGTCAACCGCGCGCTCGCAGCGTTAGAACTTCCGGAACTTAAGCGCATTGCCGTGCTCAAACTGGATGGCTACACCAACCAGGAGATTGCGGACCAGCTTGAACGTGGCCTTTCCACCATCGAACGGAAGCTCCGAACCATTCGAGGCATCTGGAGCCAACTGGGATGATTGAGCCGCGGTCTGAAAGCCAGCTCACACCAGCCGAGCTGATTGAACTGGAAACCATTTGCGACCAGGCCGAAGCTGACCTGAAGTCGGACAACCAGGTCCACATCGAAGCTGTTCTCGCCAAGACCAGTCCCAAGCTTCGTCCTTTCCTTGAACGTGAACTCAGGACGCTGCGACAAGAACACAATCAAGACTCTTCCCAATCGTCCGCCACTCACTCGGTAGCTAAGCAGCCTCAGACGTTTGGACGCTTTCGTCTTGATTCCGTCCTTGGCCGTGGTGCCTCCGCTACCGTCTGGAAAGCCTTCGACCCCAGCCTGCAGCGTTGGGTCGCTCTCAAAGTCGCGTTGCCCGATTCTGTGATCGAAGCGGACCGGTTTGTCAGAGAAGCCCAGGCTGTCGCACAAATTAAGCACCCCGGTGTCGTGCCAATTTTCGAAGCAGGCGAATGCGAACAACGTTGCTACCTTGCCAGTGAATTGATCGAAGGAGAATCGCTGGCAGACGTTCTAAGCCGGAAACCGCTATCGACACATGAAGCAGTTTCGATCGTCAGTGAACTTGCCGATGCGATCCAGCACTCGCACAACGCTGGAATCGTTCACCGCGATTTGAAGCCGGGCAACGTCATCATCGCCAACAGCGGTCGCCCGATGGTCACGGATTTCGGCTTGGCCAAAAACCTCTCTCAAATCCACCCGCTTACCCTTGAAGGTCAATTGGTTGGAACGCCCAGCTACATGGCTCCTGAACAAGCCAGTGGTGACGCTCGTGAATGCGACGAACGAACCGATGTCTATTCTCTGGGCGTCATCCTGTTTGAGCTACTCACGGGCCACGTTCCCTACCGCGGCAGTTTCGAACGCATCGTCTTCCAGATTCTCAACTCCCCCACCCCCAACGCACAAGCGGCAAACAGCGGAATCCCGACCGAGCTCGCCGCAATCTGTAGCCGTTGCCTGGAGAAATTGCCGGGAAGAAGATTCCAGTCAGCAAACGCGTTGGCAGAAGAGCTACGGCGTTTCATCAACGGCCAGCCAATTCAAACCCAACAGATATCAGTCATCGGTCGATACACCCGTTGGCTGCAACGCGAACCCCGAATCGCCTGGTCTGTCACGATCGCTGGAATCCTGCTGCTCGCAACCACCGTCGGAGCATCATGGACCGCTGTCACGTTGAAACACGCCTGGCAAACTGAACGCGAACTCGTCGCAAGCGGGAAGCGGTCGCTACACGAAGCGGTTCAATCCAAACACCAGGAAGCTCTCGCCCGAGGCAAAGCCGAAAAAGCGAAACGCGAAGCCAGCAAGCACGCTGTTCACGCGAAGGCTCTCGCGAACACGAATCAAAGAACCGCAGACTTCCTCGCAACCTTGTTCGCTCCCGTCGATCTTTTTGGCGTGAATCGTGTTCTCGCTGAAGACCCGCAACCTCGGATGCTGTCGCCCGACGCCATCCGTATGGCTTCGATACAAGTCGACCAACTTCTCTCTGACAGCCCACTGGCCGCAGCTCGCGTGAAGGGCATTCTCGCGAACAGCTATCGCAGCCAGGGAAGCTACCACGAAGCAGAAGCTTTACTTGCTGAAGTTGAAGCGTTGCAAGAAACAAAAATCGACGAGCAAACTCCCGCCGCCGATCGGGGAATGACCCAGCTCTATTCCGCTTACCTTCGTCACTGCCGATCTGAATTCGAGGTTGCCGAAGATCAGTATCGTGAAGCCATCGACCTGTTCACAAACGCTCTACAGTCTGATGAGAAGAACCACGTCGTCGCACTTCAACTCGCGCAGGCCGAATTCGGACTGGGGTGCGTACTTCTTCGACAGAAGAACAACACAGCCGCCCTTCCACATGTAACCCGCGCCTTGGAAACTCGACGACGGCTGCTGACCAAAGACGATCCACTAAGAATCCTGACCGAGCTGGTCATGCTTCAAGCGAGATCAGAAACCAGCGAAATCCCAACATCGCTGTCCGATGCTCTTACCGCAGCAGGCGGCGCGAACTCGGTGAAGGCGATGAGCCTCTATTGGGGCATCAC
>JBGCDN010000269.1:0-7996 GCA_045105495.1 Planctomycetaceae bacterium | reverse complement strand
GGGAACCTTCAGTGGTATCGCGGGCTCGGCTTTGAGAACCCCAATGCCAGCAACAGTCTCGGCATGTCCAGCTCACCAGTCGTTGTTGGCAACACGGTAGTGGTTCAGGTGGAAAGTGATGCAGAATCATTCGCTTGCGGTGTAGACGCTGTCACTGGGAAAGAGATGTGGCGACTGGAACGGCCAAAGCGAGCTAACTGGACTTCGCCTGCCGTACTTGGAAATTCTGTCGTCTTGCTGCAGTCTTCCAAAGGACTTGCTGCTGTCGATGTGAAGACCGGCGAAGAATATTGGAACTTCGACGATGGTGCCTCCACCATTCCGTCAGCCTCGGTCGATGGTGACTTGGTCTTCATTCCATCGAACGGAATGACTGTGCTGAAGCTGGCTGAAGACCGCAAGAGTTTTGAGATCGCATGGCAAAAGTCGAACCTCAGACCAGCTACCCCGAGCCCATTGGTCTTCGACGGTAACGTCTACACCGTTGGATCAATCGCTGTCAGTTGTGCTGATGCGAAGACGGGAAAACGAAAGTGGCAGCTTCGAGTGAAAGGCCCGTTTAGTTCGACACCCGTCGCGGCAAATGGCCACATTTACGCGTTCAACGAGAAGGGTGTTGCATTCGTCATCAAACCCGGCGAACCGAAAGGCGCGATTGTTTCGCAGATGGATCTTGGACAGACCATTCTTAGCACACCAGCAATCACAGAGGATGGGCTCTTCATTCGCAGCGACAACAGCCTTTGGAAAATCGCAAAGGACTAACCACGCGTGCGAGCACTTTTCATGGTCGGCCTCGGCGGCTGCATCGGCGCCGTGAGTCGTTATGCAATTAGCGAGTTTGTTAAACAACGCGTCCCTGCACATCCGCATGCGGGGACGTTTGTTGTGAACATGCTGGGCTGCCTGGTGATTGGGTTTGTGATGAACCTGGCTATGGAAGAATCGGCAACATCGCAGGCGTGGAAGTTGCTGATTGTTACTGGCTGCCTTGGTGCGTTGACCACGTTCTCGACGTTCGGTTTCGAAACGATCACGCTTCTACAAGACAGACGACTTGCCGCCGCCGTGCTAAACGTTGTGGGCAATGTGGCGGTCGGACTGCCATCAGTTTGGGTCGGAATGACCCTCGCCCGAACTCTCACGCCTTAGCAGCCTGTTGAAGAACGATAGAAACACGACTCGGAGAGGCGTGCTACTTTCTTCAACGGCCTTTGAGGCTACGCTTCTTTGCGACGAACTCGATCGTTTGCAGGCGAACTCTGGGCTGTCAAATTAGACACTGAGGCACGCCGCTGATCTCTTTGAGCAACCTTGCCGCGCATCGAATCAACATAGCGTACGCAGCCGGCACACTTCGCGAGGTGTTGTTGGAACCGCTCTTCTATTTCTGAATCCAACGCCTTCGTGAGAAACCCCTGAGTGTGGCTCTTTACGTCCCGACAGCTCATCGGGCGGGCGAGCTGCTTTTCATCGAACCAGTTGAGGACGACACCGGTACCAACAACCAACGTTCCTCCCACCATGCCAAGGCATGTACGCCGAAGGATTGTTTCCTTCATGCGGCTTTGGGCTAGCTCACCAACTAAGGTGCCCAGTTCGCCATCGCACGTTGTCCACTGTTCGAATTCGTTTGTCATTGCAGGATCGTTTGTTGCACGGCCTCAAAGTTGGGATGAAGAGGAGAGGAACCGGTAGCGCCGCGGTTCTCTTCCACATCCATAGTATCGCCATCTCAGCGACCTAAAGCTGTAACTCAGAACACATTCTTAAATGTTCTCAGCCCAGCTGAAAATGTATCAAAGAACACTTCCAACAGGACGCCGTGGCACGAAAGGCGAGTGGGCGACCGGGAGCACTGGAGTCGCCGCACCGATGGATTCGGCAAGTCGATGAAGCTGCGTGATGATGAGTTGCCTTCGCCTGATGACCAAACTGTTTTCGTTTTGTAATTCGCCCAACAAAACGGTGACGGTCTCTCGCGTGCTGCCAATGATGTTTGCGAGTTCCTGGTGTGAGAGCTTAATTCCGATTCGCACACCTTCCTCTGTCTCCTGTCCGTACTTACTGGAGAGCTCCATAAGCAGGTGGACCAGTCGCTCACGGTTGGAACGAAACAACAGCGACTTCAATCGACGTTCAACACGCTGCCTTCGGAACCCCATGAGACGAGTGACTCCCATCGCGACATCGGGATACTCGGCCATCAGAGCCTGAATCTCTTCACGGGGAATCAGGATGACCGTCGACTTTTCCATCGCTTCAGCAAATTCATCCCGGGCTCCATCTTCCATAAGAGCCAGTTCGCCGAACATCTCGCCCGGATCCATGATCGCCAGGACAGCTTGCTTTCCTTCACTCGTCAGGTGATACAACCGCACGCGGCCTGTTGCGAGCAGAGCCACTGAGTCGTTTTGGTCGGACGGAAGGTAAACCACTCCGCCCCGGTCATAGGTTCGCGAGACGGATCGAGATTCGAGATGAGAGATTTGTGACGAAGTCAGCCGCGAGAAAAGGTCGCAGTTCTTTAGGTACCAGAATTTTTGATCCATGATCGCTTCCGTTGCTTTCCCGATTGCTCATCACTGCAGTCCTGATAACGCAGCGGCCCGCAATCTCGCTTTCACTTTGTGAATTTCGCTACATAGCGGCCAAGTGGTGAGATCGCTTACACTTCGCTCGCGGACGCATCTATCTCTTCGTTTCAGGCTGCCCCAAGTCGGGCATCGTGTGGTTAATGAACCCCGCAAATGCCATCTCGTTACGGCCGTTTGGTATGAGACGCCACTGCTGAGCAATTCTTTACGAGTTTTCTCACGAATTGGTTGGCGTGACCTCATTCAGAAGTCGATTCGCCAACACAACATGTTCTACAACCGTAAGTTAGCTCGCTGTCGCTCAGGATTTTGCTTTCAGAAACTTCGTCGAGTCTTCACGCTTTCGATCTGAGATACCCCTATGTCGCTTGTCTTAGAGAACGTTCGGAAAAGCTACCGAGAACCGGGTGGCGGCGTCTTGCCAGTGCTGAACATTGAACGGTTCGAAATTGCCAAGGGAGAACAAGTTGTTCTTGTTGGCTCCAGCGGTGGTGGGAAGACGACACTGCTGAACATCATTTCCGGCATCACGTTACCGGATAGTGGCAGTGTTCGAGTGGACGGCAATGAGGTCACGAAGATGGCCGAGGTCGTCCGGGATCGGTTTCGAGCAGAACGGATTGGCTTTGTATTTCAAACGTTCAATCTGCTACCCGCATGCTCCGCTCTTGAGAACGTTTTGCTGGGCATGTCGTTTTCGACAAATGGGGTAGATCGGAAGAAGGCGAAAGACCTGTTGGATCGCGTCGGGCTTTCCGCGCGACTCAATCACCTGCCGACGCAAATGTCAGTTGGCGAACAGCAGCGCGTGGCAGTGGCTCGTTCGATGGCGAATAGCCCGTCGTTGCTACTCGCAGACGAGCCAACTGCCAACGTCGATACAGCTAACCAGGACACCATCCTGAATCTCATTCGAACTACGTGTTCTGAATCGGACGTGTCGCTGCTTATGGTCACACACGCTCCCGAAGTTGCATCGCAATTTGATCGGGTGGAACAGTTGGCCGACTTCAACAAGCCAGAAGGAGTCACGGCATGAACCTGTTTACGATCGCCTGGAAAAGCCTGAAGCAACGAGCACTCCCATCAATGCTCACCAGCTTAAACGTGGCACTCGGTGTCATGTTGATGGTCGCCGTTCTCGTATGCGCCGGCGTAGTGAACCGCGCGTTTACGCAGAGTTCTATTCCATACAACCTGGTCATTGGACCACGCGGCAGCGAGCTGCAGTTGGTGTTAAGCAGCGTTTACCGAATCGACAAAGCCATCGCGAAGTTGCCGTATAACTTTCTGGCAGAACTGAAAGCAGACAAACGGATCACGCGAGCTGTCCCGTTGGTGTTCGGTGATACGACTGAAGAAGGTGGTTTTCCGGTCGTTGGCACGACCGAAGAGTACTTCGACATGGGTGTTGGCCCGGATCGAGACTACAAGCTCAAAGGTAAGAAGATGAAAGGCGACTTCGACGCCATCATCGGCCACACCGTTGCCATCCAAAACGGCTGGGAGCTGGGACATCAGTTTCGCCTCGTCCACGGTAGTCAGGACACTGGCGGTCACGTTCACGACGAAACATTCCTCGTCGTCGGCATCCTCGCGCCGACTCAAACAGCGAACGACAAGACTGTATTCATCGATATCGACGGGTTCTTCTCTATCGAAGGCCACGACGTGAACTTCGATGAGGTCCGAACTCAGCTCACACAGTTTTGGGGTTCTGACCCTCAAAAACTAGCGGTCGAACTCGGCAAGCTGGACGCCCTTCAAGAAGAACGATCAGCACTGGCACCCGACGCACACATCCACGATACGCCGGATATCATGAAATCACTGGCAGCAGTACTTGTGCAAACTCGAGAGAAATCGCCATTCGATCCAATCAACATTAGTGCTGAGATGCGAAACGGTTACCAGGCTCAGGCGGTCAATCCACTGCTGCCGATGCAGAAGCTCAACGACGACGTCATCGGCTGGGTGAAAGATGTCCTGGTCATCATGAGCGGACTGATTCTGGTTGTCTCAGGCGTCAGTATCTTCGTCAGCATCTACAACTCGATGTCTGATCGCCGCAGAGAAATTTCAATCATGCGAGCCCTCGGGGCACCGCGGTCGAGTGTGTTCTCGATTATCCTGGCCGAGTCGCTTTTGCTGTGTCTGATTGGTGGCCTACTTGGCTGGTTGCTGGGTCATGCTCTCGTGTTTGTGGCGGCACCTGTCATCTCGAAACAGACAGGATTGCTACTGAACCCATGGGCTTTCGAATGGACTGAGCTCATCGTGTTCCCATTCCTGTTCATCCTTGCGGTCATTGTTGGCTTCCTGCCCGCACTCACCGCCTATCGAACCGACGTGGCCAAGAACCTCTAATCGAACCGCTTGTGCGTTCCCCCTTCCCACAACGGTGGTGAAGGGGAACAGCGGTTGGGTGAGAACCCATCAGTCTTGCTTGAACATTGGATTGCCAGAGTCACCACGCGATAACAAGTAGGCCATCAGGTCCAATACCTCGTCTTCGTTCATCGTGTTGAGCAGCCCTTCAGGCATCATTGATGCTTTCGATGGCTGCATTTCTTCAATCAGCTTTCGGTCAACGCCGACCAGCGATCCGGGGTCCAACATGTCGGTTTGCAGTCGAATCGAATCGCCTGCAAGGTTTGCGATCCGCCCGGTAATTACCTTGCCATCAACGGTCAGGATTTGAATCGCTTCGTACTGATCGCTGATTTGTTTGTTTGGATCGAGAACCGATTCCAGAATGTCTCGCTTGCTAAACCGCCCGGCCAGCGATGTGAGATCCGGTCCCACGGTGCCGCCCTGGTTATCGAACCGGTGACAAGCAAAGCACTTCGCCTCAGCGAACATGCGGCGCCCATGATTGAAGTCGCGGTTCGTTAGCTTCGATTCCAGCATCGGCGCCAGTTCTTCCATGGTCCACTTCTTCACCATCTTCCGCGGCTTCGATGAGAACGCGATTTCCGTGTCGGGCTTCTTGTTAAGAATCTTCTCAAGCGATTTCTTTTCGTCGTCTGTGAGTGTCGACACCGCTTCTTCACGAATCCGAGTGACGAAGGTGTTGAAGCTTGCTCCACCGCGATAGCTAAGAGCTCGCACGAACCATCCGAAATACTTCTCGCGAAGCTCTGGAGTCCATCCAGCTTTCATGTGCCGCAGTGATGCCGCCAGATCGATTTGCTCTTCCTGCGTCGGAGCTTCCAGCAGCAAATTCACAATACGTTCGGTCGCTTCAGGGACTTGAAGGTAAACCAGCATGTAGGCCAGTTCCGAATTCAGCTTGTAGCTTTTTGTCGGAAACTGAAACTGGAAGTTCTTTGATAGCAGGCCATAACCCAGAGAGTCTCGAAAGTCTTTGGTCGGTGGGGCCACACGTAGGAACGTCAGCGTTAGCACACGTAGTGTGTCCAGAACATCTTCTTCGGCTGGCTTTGGGTTGAGGCTCATCAACGTGCCAAACTTGGCAAGAATGAAGTCGCGTAGTTGCCGTCGATCCTCTGCAACTTCCGGCAGGTTAGTCCAATCCGGAATCGCGGAGTCGATATCCGGGTTCTTCCCCTTGTCCGTCCGTTGCTGACTTCTTGCCATCGCCATAAGTGCAGTAACAATTGTGCGCGGGCTCGTTTCTGCTGCCAGCTTTTGTTGCCACTCCGCAACTGGTCGATGCTCAATCGCAATCCGAGCGGCGTAGCGAATGAAGCGGTCTTCATGACCCAGATGTGGCCATGCTTTTTCGACAGCACCCGGATGATCGCCGATGTGAAGTGCTTCCAGTTCGTGACGTAGCTTACGAAGGTCGGCGTTCTTTTTGTCTTTGCAGTCGGCTTTTGCTGTTGATTCGGAACCGGTGTACGTCACGCGATACAAACCAGATTGAACGCGACGACCACCAATCAGAAAGTACATCGCGCCGTCGGTTGGATTCACAATGACATCCGTCAATGGAAGCGGTGTTCCTGTGACGAACTCTTCTGTCTCTGCCGTGTAGGTAGAACCTTCTGGTTTCATGTGGACGGCGTAGAGCTTTCCGAAGCTCCAGTCAGATGCAAAGAATGCCTTTTGGTATTTCGCGGGGAACTTGGCTCCGTAACCGAACGTGGTTCCGGTTGGCGAACCGGGGCCGATGTTGATGACGGGTGGAACGCTATCCGCATAGTAAACCGGCCACTTGCCGCCACCGCTTCGCCAGCCAAACTCGGCTCCACTCACGACGTGACAAATTCGCGTCGGCCGATACCACGGCGTGTTGAGGTCCCATTCCATGTCGGCGTCGTAAGTGAATAATTCTCCGTCCGCGTTGTAGCCGCCATCGAATTCGTTGCGGAAACCGCTGGCCATTAATTCCCACTCTTTGCCATCGGGATCGATCCGGCAAATGTATCCACCCGGCGCGCGGGTGCCTCGCATGAAGCGGCCGGTTGGGCGGGGAATCAGTCGGTCTTCATCCCAGGTTTGCGGTACACGTGAGGTAGAGATCTCTGTGAGATCGGTTCGGTTGCCGCTGATAATGACCAGAGATTTACCATCCGGGTGAGGCAGAACCGCGTGAGGTCCGTGTTCGCCGGAACCGTTCAATGGTCGTAGTGTCTCTACTCAATCAAGTTGGTCGTCGCCATTGGTGTCACGAACTCGGTACAGGCCGCCCGGGTACTTTTTGCCCCGATTGACATTCACGTAGAGGCTGTCGAACGCCCACAGCAATCCCTGGGCTTCGCCAATATCGACGTTGATCTTTTCGACCTTCGTATCCTTCGCCGTGGCCCCGGTGGTAACGCGATACAGCGAACCGTACTGGTCGGAAACGATCAGGCGCCCCTTCGTGTCGGTGCACATGTTGACCCACGAACCTTGCTCGGCTTTTGGAACCGAATAGAGCAACTCGACATTGAAGCCCTTGGCGATCTTCATCGATTCGATCGGCGTGGCAGTGGGTGTTTTCAGTGTCGCCGCCGCAGCCAGAGTTTTCGAGTTCACTCGCGAAGCCCACGGACCTTTGCCCAACGGAGCGATCACATTCGGCTTTCGCCAGTTCTTGTTTGGTTTGAACCCAATCGTCTTCCACCCCTTCTGCGGTTTGGTGGAAGCCTGCCACGACTTGTCCGAAACCAACGCCCACGCATCGCGCCAGCCGGATTCGAAATCGAGTCGCACCATTAGTCCGCCAACGTTGCCGTCGTTCTTACACTCGACAGCGATGACGTGCTTCTTGTTTGGTGAATCGAGATCAATCTCCTTCGAGACATCCTTGAACAGCGGGTTCTCCCACGACTTGCTTTCGAGAACCAATTTTCCATCCACGAACACCTTCATCTCGTTGTCGCAGGTTGCGTACAACCGAGCCGCAGACACTCCGCCGCCATCGAATTCATAACGGAAGTAGGCTTTGG
>JBGCDN010000268.1:0-7562 GCA_045105495.1 Planctomycetaceae bacterium | reverse complement strand
CCATGGAACTTCAATTTCGACTTTCGAGCCAGCTTCGTCGAGCTTCTTAATTTTGATTCGATCGGCGTCACCCAGAAGCACCTTCCAGTGATAAGTCAGCTTCTCGCCGTTGGCATCAAGGCTTGGCGAGGCATCAAGCTGCATTCGCCGGACATAATCAGTGGTGCGATGAACGCGCGCAATTGCGTTATATGTGTTGAAAATGACCTCCGGCGTTTTCAAACCCTTCGGAGCTGTTTCACGGATCATTCTAATCCGAGACAACGGCGGCAGGTGTTCGAGCTCTATCGAATGAGCCATCTCAACCATCCCAAGCGGGTTCAGTTTCTTGGCGTCGAATACAGGCGGATGAGCCACACCAGTCAGGTAGGTTTCATCGCTTATCACGTCACGGTTGCATCGCCTGAAAATCATCTGCAATGTGGGCGACAACAGTTTCTTTTCGACCAGCTTCTTCTTCACTTCTGGTCGAAAGGCAGCCAGTGTTAATGCTACCGCTCGCATAAATGGTCGGTCAGAACCAGACGAACCCTTTGACACAATCGTGTAGGGAACATTCGCGAAGAAGACATCGCCGTACCCCTTCTCCGGGCCTTTTCCATTTCGACCTGCGTCGTAATCGCGATGCTCGGGGTAGAAATACAAGTGATTGTTCGCGTACTGGTTGTAAAGCTGATTGGCTGTATCTGGCCGCGAACACATGAGCCTCGTCTGACTTCGCCACACCTTCTTTGTCACCAACGAAGTCGATGAGTTCCCGATGACCACGTTGTTAAACAGCATGTGCAGTTGGCAGCCCCAATCGAGGTTCGAGACGCGAGCCCCGTCGCCATATTCAATTCGAGTCAACTGCGGAAAGCTCTTGTACTGCATGTTCGAGTGGTCTCGATCATGGTTGTCGTACAGGTCGCCGTAGTTTCCGGCAGCCGTCCCTTCGTCATGCCACCGACGGATGAGCTTTTCTGCTTTTCCATTTCCGCTAACAACCTGCTTCTTCGTGACGTCTTCCGGAATGCGGACTGCCGCGACAAGTACATTGCCGGCAGCAGCCCACATGGTGTTCTTGCCTTCAATTTTTGCCACACCATTCTTCGCTTCAGCCGGAACCGCAGGGCGTCGCCAGATTGCAGTGTCGCTCTGGTTAGCCGTCTTGGCGCGTTCTACTAGTTCGTTCCAGCCGTCAATCTCCTTCAGCTTCGCGAACACTGGCTGATCCAGAGTCTTGGCATTGTTCATGCCCGCATCGATTGCCTTCGATAGCGTCTCGAAGGCTTTCTCCGTCTTGCCTCGTTCCGCCTGAGTCCCGGCGAGCAACAACAATGTTTCCGGCAGCCCCGGCATGATTCGAACCGCCTCCGCAGATCGCAGCTCAGCTTCGTCTAACCGTTTGTTGCGCAGCGCGTTTTGGCGGGCGGCTAGTGTCCTGCGGATCGCATTGAACCGCTCAGGCAACAGAAATATCTCGTTGTCATCAGCCCACGCCGGAAGCACTGTGTTCGAAAACAGAACGCAAAAGGCGAGAGCTACTATGCGAGTCGACCCGGATGTACGCGGCATGCGATAACGCTTGGCTAGAATTCGAAGGAAGAACCAGACCATTGATTTTGTCGGTGGAATGGTCTCTTGCCAAGCGGAGAATCGAGGCGCGGAACCTATTCACCACCGCCAGAACCAAGTAGCGGGAGTAACCGTAACAAATCACGAGCCGGCAAACTTCGTATCACGCTTTGCGATCGACGACGAAGATAGAACACCTGGCTGTCGCCTGCCCCGGTACTCACCTCAAAGCACTCCCAGCGTTCTTGCCCCAGTTTATTCAGCTGCGTTTGCTGTGCAGCCGAGTCGCCCGTTGTTTCAACAACGCGATATTGCCAACTTCCACCACGCTGAAAGTCGTCGACGACCCAATCCTTAGCACTGGTTGCTGTGGTCTCTCCAGTTTGCCGGGCCTTTTCGTACAGACTGTTCACCCAATCAGCTGTTTCCTGAGCAGCTTCGGTACTGGTATTCGCAACTCCATCCATCAGCGTGCTGGCCATCTCAGATACTCCCGTGGCGGCGTCGCTGCTGGTTTCACCAATTTGATTCATCACATCTGAAATCTGTGAACCAATGGATGCAGCACCATCCGTCTTGGGTTGATCAGATTGCTGTGCTGTCTGTTTAACGACCGCAGTGCCAGAACCAGACGTCGCATTCGGAGCAACTTCTTTTTCCCCACAACCGGTCTCCAAAACAGCAACCAGCGACACCAGTATGATGAGCTTTCGCATCATGCTCTCCCGAATAGTCGTGATAAGTCGGTGAAGTCGTGCCAGCATCGCGTCAGATTCGACTTCGTTTACGGCTCTTCTTGCTTGTCTGCGTTTACGGCTATATTCTGAAGGAAAGCCGCATTCGTGGCTATGCACCGGTTCGGTTCCGAACACCAGCCCGAATTAATGGGCGGCGCACATTCTCGGGGTGCCCATGCTTAACAGTCGATGTCTTCGTAACGCGGGACGACACATCCTGCGTTCGATCGCTTTGCTTCTCATCTGCCTCGGCGCGAATCAGTCGCTGATGGCACAGGAACCGGTTCAGCAGTTCCTTGAAGGATTACGGCAACGGGGCTACTTCGACACCGCGATCGAGTACATCGATCAGCAACAAGCCAACTCAAGCCTTCCCGACACGCTGAAAGAATCGCTCGGCTTCGAGAAAGCCATGACATTCCTCGGCATGTCACGGCAGGCTCGGACCTCTGGAGCGAAAGCCAAGTCACTCACGCAAGCTCAGGCGGAATTGGAGAAGTTCGCTCAGCAGTTCCCTGGGAATTCACTCGCTGCGAAAGCCAATTCCGAACTCGGCAACATCCTTTTCGAACGCGCTCGGACGGCGGTTTGGCAAGCGTCAACTCCTCCAGCAGGCAAGACGAAGGCCGGACTCCTGGGCGAAGCACGCAGCCTCATTCAGCAAGCCAGGCAGATTTATAGGAAGGCAAACGACCTCTCAAAGAATCGACTTTCGGGAATGCGGCCTCCGGCGGTGTCGGATGGTGACAGAGAAGAAGAACGCATCTATCGCGAAGTGCAGGGTTCCTTCCTCTCCAGCGCGTTGCAGCTGGCTCGATGCACGTATGAAGAAGGACAGACCTACGAGCGCGGAAGCAAACAGCGTAAAGAAAAACTGATCGCCGCATCTGAAGAGTTCAGAGACGTTCACGAAAAGTACCGAACATGGATCAGCGGTTTGCTCGCGAGGATCTGGCAGGCCAAGTGCTTCGAAGAACTTGATGAAGTTGCAACTGCACTCGGGATCTACAACGAGGTATTGGCGAAGCAGAAGGAAGACCCAACAGCTCGCCGCCTGCATGCCAAGGCACAACGGTTCAAGTTCATCTGTCTGAACCATCCGAAGAAACGCGATCACGAAATTGTCATTCGAGATTCGGACGCATGGTTGTCTGCACGGACCAACAACCCTCGGAGCGAAGACGGCATCGGCATCCGCTGGCAAAAAGCCCGTGCTCACGATTTGCTAGCTCAAGGTAAGGCAGACGAGGAAAGCTCTGAACGCAATCGCCAACTGCGACTTGCCCTCACAGAAGCAACCGCTGTATCGCGATTTGACACGGCATACAAAGACGTCGCTCAAGCGATGGTTCGACGACTCAAAGTAGAACTCGGGGATCGGCAAGGGCCTCCAAAGTCGTTCGGAGAAGCGTTCGACCTGGCAAGAACCGACGCAAAGAAGCTTTCCGCATTTAAGGCAGCGGCGCGTTCCGCAAAGAGCAAACAAGATCGACAAAAGGCTCGCGAGAACCTGCAACTCACTCTGCTATCCGCTGATGAAATGTTGAATCTTGCCCTCCAGCTTGCGGACGACAAGGTAGAACCATCACAGAAGTTTCAGGCTCAGTATTTGTTGGCGTTCGTTAAGTACGAACAACGCAACAGCCTCGATGCGATCGTGCTGTCCCGGCATGTCATGAGATATGCAGCGAAGGCCGAACCGCAAACAGCAATGAACGCTGGTGACGTCGCGATATCCAGCTGCGTTCAAGCTTTCAACGATGCTGGCGATAACAATGAGTTCGAGATGCGACTGCTCGAATCGGTCAGCAACGAAATCATCACGGAATGGCCAGACAGCAATCGAGCAAACGAAGCGAGAATGTCTCTGGGTATGATTAACCATCGGTCGAATCGTCCCGAAGAGGCGTCGAAGTGGTACAGCCAGGTCCCTCGGTCTGCTCCGCAGTTTGGCGAGGCTCAACTCGCCGCCGGTCAATCATGGTGGAAAGCAAGTTTGTCTGCCGGCAACAGCGATGCTTCTGTCGGCGAACTGGATCCGAACCGAATTGTTGAGATGACGAACAATGCGGAGACGTTTCTGCGTTCCGGTTTGAAAGCCATGTTCAATCCGGCCAGTACGCCCCCCGGTTCGGTCACTGCGGGCAAGCTGTCTCTTGCTCAGATTCTCAATAGCCGCGGCGAGTTCACAGAATCCATCAAACTGCTGTCTGATGGAAATCAATCTGTCATGAAGGCGATCGAGGTCTCAGACCAATCGGCTCGGCCAGCAGAGGGCGTCAAAAGCAAAGACTTCGCCAGCCTCGCGTATCAGGTACTGCTGCGAGCTTTCGTGGGAACGCAACAAATCGACCAGGCCCTGTCAGCGATGACAGAGATGGAAAAAATCGGTGGTCCGGACACGCAAATCTATGTCCAGCTTGGGCAAGAATTGGAACGCGAGATCGATCGTCTGAAGGTTCAGAACGATACGGAAAGACTGAACCAGCTTCGCTCTTCCTTCGAAGAGTTCCTTTCCAAAGTCTTCGAACGGAAGGATCGGCAGAACTACAACTCCCTGATTTGGGTTGGTGAAACCTACCGCGGCCTCGGGCAGGGCATGAACGACGACCCCGCTGCGGCCAAACAATACTTCCAGCGCGCGTCTGAATCGTACCAGCGGATACTGGACCAGAACCTTGTTGACGAAAGACGCAAGACAACCGTCGAACTTCGACTCGTTGCCTGCAAGCGATCCGTCAAAGACTTCGACGGAGCCATGAAGAAGCTGCGAGAGATTATCGCGCAACACCCAACAGACATGACGGCTCAATTCGAAGCCTGCCAATTGCTGAGCGAGTGGGGTAAGAATGGCCAACCGCAAAAGCTAAACGAGGCCATGTCGGGCACCGAAGACAAGAAGATCTGGGGCTGGTTCGGACTCAGTACAAGGCTGGAAGCAAACCCAAACTACCGCGAAAGGTTCTTCGAGGCTCGCTTTGGCCGCGTTGAGAGCCAACGTGACTTCGCCATGGTGGGCGAACCCGGGAAGAAGAAAGATCGGTTAGAGAACGCGAAACGCGACATCGAACTTCTTGTTTCCACGCAGGGAGCGTTTAACGAACCGTGGTGGGGGCGTTTCGATTCATATTACAAGAAGCTGCAGCGCGATCTTGGTGTCAGTAAACCGGTGCCATTGGAGAAGCCCGAGGAATTTGTGGCTGCTCCGGTCGAACGGAAGAAGGATGTCAGCGAGTCTGTGAAAGAACCCGTTGTGTCTGCAGCCAGCAACACCGTAGAAAAACCGCCGGAGAGCAACTCGCTTCTGGGTCTCGCCATCGCACTGCCGATCGCACTGCTTGCAGCAGCAGGCATGTGGTTCGTCATGGCCAAGCCTCGGAAGAAGTCTGCAACCGTTTCAATTTCTCAGGGACCAGCTCCCAGCTTCGACGGCATTGGCGTTGCTGCCCCCGTCAAACAGAAGTTACCCAGCGGTACGGTGCCGCGGAAGAAGTCTGCCGCTCCAACCCGAAAGAAAGCCGCGACAAAACGTCAGCTTACACCAGAAGAAGCCGCCAAGCGCAAAGCGTTGATCGCCAGGAAACGAGCAGCTCAAGCCGCTCAAGATGGTGGCGCACCGGTAAAAAAGAAGAAGAAAATTACGGTCAAGAAAAAAGCCACCGATGCGGCTGGGCGTCCAGCGACGGCAAAGAAGAAACCTGTGCAGAAGCCACCACGTAAGCCTCCGGAGGCATCATGAAATTTCGAAGAACGCATTCTGCCCTCGTTGCCTTCGGACTGCTGTCCTGCTGCATCAATGTGAACGCAGACGATCAGGTTCTGCAATATGGCAGCAAGAAGTTGCTGCGCGGAACACTCGGCAAGATGACCAAGGACTTTGTCGAACTAAAGCCTCGCACCGGCGCGGTTCAAAAGATTCCTTCCGACACGATCAGGCGCATTCGATTCAATGGTGAGAAGAATGAACTGAACCTCGCGCGAAGCAGTGAAGAGAGTGGCCTGCTGGATAAGGCTTTGGAACGCTACACCAGTGTTGTCGGAAGCCTGAAGCCTGCTGCGAAGAAGGACACCGAGTTCCTCATCGCTCGAACAAAATGCCGCATGGCTCTTGCAGATCCGACGAAGGTCGAAGACGCCATCGCGTCCATGCAAGCGGCCTTGGCGAAGAACAGCACTGGCTTTCGATACTACGAATGCTTGATGTGGCTCGGGCGTGTTCATGTTGCCAAAGCCGACTACCCGACCGCACAAACACGCTTTGATGCGCTCGGACAGTCACCCATGAAGAGTCATCAAATGACATCGAAGGTGGCGATCGGGCAATTGCTGCTTGCTCAGGATAAACCGGCTGAAGCCCAAACCAGCTTCGAACAAGTCGTGGCCATGCAGGCAGGCAGCACGGCCGAAACGGCTTCACGGTACGAGGCGGTTCTTGGAAAGGCGAAATGCCAGCAGTTGCAACAGGACTACGCCGCAGCACTGAAGTCACTCGACAGCATCATCGCGAACACTGACCCGGCCGAAGCGGGTGAACTACACGCCCGTGCTCACGTTCAGCGAGGAGATTGTTTCAGCGATCAACAAAACGCGAAGAACGCTGTCATGGCGTATCTGCATGTCGACGTCATCACAGAATACAGCCGGGCCAAAGGTGCTCATGCTGAAGCTCTTTTCAAATTGTCGCAACTATGGGCCGCAGCGGGACGACCTGAACGGGGTTCCGAAGCAGCAGCAAAACTCAAGAAACTCTACCCAAACAACAACTGGACCAAAAAGCTTTAGGCAACGTCTCGTGGCATGTGGATGAGGTCATTCTTCGGTCGCAAGGCCCTGTTGGTCGGGGCTGGACTGAGTTTGGTAAGGATGCCGTGATGACACGGGTTCCGTAACTCGGCACAGAGCGAGGCACCAAACTTCGGCGGGCACAATGTTCGAATAGCGAGTTCGGGACGGCTGCGTTGTGGAAAGCAGCAGTTAAACCCGATTAGAATGGCGAAGCGAGGTTGGTCAACGACCGTGCAACTTCGTTTCATACTGAGAAACACGATGAGTAGAGGGCAGGCGAAAGACTCGCCTGCCAAACGTCACTGGGGAGCTTTGGATGTCGCTGCAACAGGTGAATCGTTGGGGAAGCCGGACCACGTGGATTGCGTGCCTCGGTGTGATGCTGCTTTTCTTTGCTGGAACACCCGGCAACCCGCTCTCCTTAGGGCCAGAGGTAGCTGTCGCTCAGGACGGAGCCGATGGTGGCAACGCCGACGCCAAACC
>JBGCDN010000267.1:0-2833 GCA_045105495.1 Planctomycetaceae bacterium | reverse complement strand
CTGCTCGCATCGAAACATTTCGGCGAACGTTGGGGCCGCCATTGGCTTGACCTAATGCGTTATGCCGAAACCCTCGGCCACGAGTTCGACTATCCGCTGCATCATGCCCACGAGTATCGCGACTACGTCATTCGCGCGTTGAATGCGGATGTTCCTTACGACCAATTTGCAACAGAACACATTGCTGGCGATTTGATTCCCAACCCACGCCGGCATCTGCAGGAAGGGTTCAACGAATCGCTGATTGGCACCGGCTTCTGGTACCTCGGTGAAGCAAAACATGCACCGGTTGACGTGCGTGGCGAAGAAGCCGCAATGATCGACAACCAGATCGACGTGTTCGCCAAGACATTTCTCGGACTCACCGTCGCCTGCGCGCGATGCCATGATCACAAGTTTGATGCGATCACAACCAAAGACTACTACGCGCTGTCGGGACTGCTTCAGAGTTCCATCCGGCAGGAAGGCATGCTGGATGCCGGACAACGTATCCAGAACACTCGCAGAGAGATGGAACGCATCAGGAATGACGCGGAAAAAGTTCTGGCAGACAGCATGCGAGAGTCGCTGGCGAATACAAACGCGAAGTCTGTCCGGGAATGGGCCGCTGATTTGAAGGACCGTGCCGTCCTTCAGCCAACACACCCGCTGTACCTCATGGCTTCGCTGGCAACAGTTTCTTCCGAGGCGTTTGCGACTGAAATGCAGGCCGCGATTCAGAGGATTGAAACGCTGCAAGCCGACGCTGACAGTTCCCGCGAGAACATCATCCAGCTTGGCACGTTTACGAATGGCTTGCCGGAAGGCTGGTCGTTCGTTGGAGAAGCGTTCGCATCGAATCCCGTGACCAACGGCACCGAATGGGACTGGAAGAGTGATGAGCCGAAACGGCTTGCCGCAGGCCTCATCAACAGTTCTCAGAGCTCCAATCGTTTTCAGGGTGCAGTGCGATCGCCGGTCTTTGATTTGACGCACAATCAGGTCGCCTACCTCACGAGCGCAAAGAATGCTCGCGTGCGAGTCATCGTTGAAGGCTATCGCATGGACGACTTCAGCGCTCTGCTATTCAAGGGAGCGAAAGTCGACGTTAAAGATCAGGCAGAAGCCAAATGGATCCGCAGCGCGGGGGATCTTCGGAACCACAAAGGGCGACGGTGCCACGTTGAAATTGCGGACAATGGCGACGGCCATGTGAATGTTGCCGAAGTCGTGCTAACGAACGGCCACGTTCCAAAACCAGCACCGGCAGCTTGCCTGCTGGAGATCATTAAAGCCAAGCCCAAAACATTGGCAGAACTTGTCTCTATCAGCCTGGCAATCGCAGCGCGTGGCATTGATGGAAAGGATGCTGCAGCCACACAGTTTGCGAATGCCATGCTTGAACACGGACTAGTTCAAGTTGATAGCGCCAAGGAAACGCTAGCAGCGGCGAAAGCCAGACTCGCCAACCTTGAAAAGAGAATCCAGGGTCCGCGCAAGGTCATCGCAATCAGCGATGGTGCGGCAGAAGACGAACACCTCTTCATCCGCGGCAATCACAACAACCTTGGAGAGGTCGTCCCACGCCGGTTGCTGGAAGCATTTGACTCAGCACCCATCAGCAAGACCTTTGGAAGCGGCCGTCTCGACATCGCGCGTCAGCTTTTCTCAGCTGATAATCCGTTTCCGTCGAGGGTCATGGTGAACCGGATTTGGCATCACTTATTTGGGCGTGGAATAGTGGGGTCAACAGACAACTTCGGGGTGCTTGGAAAACGCCCCACTCATCCAAGACTGCTTGACCACCTTGCCACCAATTTTCAGAAAGACGGCTGGTCCATCAAGCGCATGATCAAGCGACTTGTGATGACCAACACCTACCAGATGGCCAGCCGGAACCCGGCCGTCGATCCAGAAGCCGACCCAGAGAATCTCCTGCTTCACCGCGGATCGATTCGGCGGTTGCAAGGCGAATCAATTCGCGACGCGCTTCTAACCGTATCCGGACGGTTAGACAGCAAGCAGTTTGGCCCTTCTGTCCCCGTTCACCTGACCGCGTTCATGCAAGGTCGTGGTCGTCCGGGCAAGTCAGGGCCACTGGATGGAAACGGTCGCCGCAGCATCTATGTGAAAGTGAACCGGAACTTTCTCTCACCGTTCATGCTCGCGTTCGATACGCCGATTCCGTTTACCAGCATCGGCAAACGCAGCAATTCGAACGTTCCCGCCCAGGCTTTGATCCTGATGAACGATCCCTTCGTCGCGCAGCAGGCAAAGGTTTGGGCTGAGCGATCGATTCGAGAGCATGCCGAGCCCGCTGCTCGGGTTCAGGCGATGTATGAGTCGGCGTTTAGCCGGAAACCAACCAAGGCAGAAACCGATCGGGCGATTGATTTCGCCAAGTCACTCGGTGGAACCAACTGGGCGACAGATACGGAGGCATGGAAAGATATTTGCCACGTGCTGATCAACACCAAGGAATTCACCTTCGTGAATTGACCCGTCGCGGTCGCTGCCAACACCGACAGCATGGACACTGGCACGGCTGATTCTTCATCGACATTGGCAGAGGAATGACGGTCGGCTGCGGTGATGGAACCCATTGTGTCTGCGATGGTATCTGATTGCTTCTGATTACATTCGGCATCGGCGATTTTGCCGTCGCCGATGCTGCTGACGGTTGACTCGCTTCTGTTTGCTGCGAGGGCCTACTGGTTCTCTGCGTCCGCAAGTCATCGCCGGTTCGTTCCCAACCACCGTATGTTGGGTTCGGCAGCATGACCCACCCGTTGCCAAACTTCTTTTGCTTGTCGGCGGCGATACGTTTTGCCTCAGCAGCTGGCTTCCCATGAGT
>JBGCDN010000266.1:0-2894 GCA_045105495.1 Planctomycetaceae bacterium | reverse complement strand
GCCGACAGTGAGAGTCCCCTCCTGAATTTGGTGCCCGTGAAAGATGAAATCGACTCTGCGGATGTGACTCATCCAGAACAAGATTAGCATCTCAAAGTACCGGCCAACTCGATGACAAGCGTGTTCATTGATGAACGCATGCAGTTCATTCGGATGAATGTCACTCGCCTCGAATTTGACAGAAGGCACAACGTTGTCGCCGTCCAGCAGCGACGGCGATTCCAGAACCCAACGCAAATCACGGACGCCTTGCGATTCCATGCCTACGCCTGACCATCTGAATGACACGTCGTGTCAGCAGACCACAGTGACTTCCCATCCACATGGGGCCTGATGATGTCCGCTATCCTTGCTGTCGCTGCCAGAGCCGCTTGAAGTGGTTCAGCCCACGGACCAGTCGCCGCCCGTTCGAATCCGGCGAGAGCCATCTTGGTCGCCGGATCGTCGTCGCCTGTCAGCGGATCGTCCGGCAAGTTGTCGTAGTAGCGGCGAGCATCGGTTGTCGACGCGAAGAACTGTCGCAGACCATGCGGCTGCGCGAGGGCGGCTTGCAATCGGAGGCATGCGTGTTCATGAACCAGTTGGGAGCGATCTGTAATGTCCAGCCCCCAGTCTGGTTTGCTAAACGCATCAGGTCCTTCAACCAGCGCGTGACAGGTCTCGTGGAGAACCATCTGAGCCAGCGTGTCGTCAGCGTCGAGCGTTTCGGGGGTTCCAATCTTTAAAGTCCCCTGCCCGTCCCATGCCGCGAATACTTCATCCGATCGCTCAACGCGCATGCCCATATGCTCGGCGGCGGAGATCCAAATCACATCCAGCGGATCGCTGTATTGAAGGTTGATTGAACGCATTCCCGGAGTCTATGGATTCCAGCCGCTGGTGGGTATTCTGGAACGTTCACGATGGCTGTTGCTTGATGATATTTGGAGAACCAATGAACAAGCTTCTTTCTAACGCATTGCTTCCATTCCTTCTGATCGCTCCATGCGGTGCTCAGCAGTCGCAAGAGAAACTCAGCGACAAACTGCGCCCGCTAATCGAGAAGCACGACGGTGCAGTTGGTGTGTTCGTGAAGAACCTTAAGACGGGCGAACAGTTCGGCTACCGCGAAAACGAAGTGATGGCGACCGCCAGTTTGTGCAAGCTTGGCGTGATGGTTTCCGCGTACCGACGTGCCGACGCAGGAGTCGTCGATCTGAACCAAAAGATCACACTAACCAAAGATGACATGGTTCCCGGTTCCGGAGTTCTGACGCAGCATTTCTCTGCCGGCACCACGATCTCACTTCGCGATGCCATTCGGCTGATGATTGTGTATTCCGATAACACTGCAACCAATCTTGTGACCGATGCCATCGGCTTGAAAATAACATCAGACGAGATGACAGCGCTTGGTTTTCCAGAAACGAAGATTCATTCGCAGGTCTACCGCCGGAACACGTCCGTCTTTCCAGAGCGAAGCAAGAAATACAGTCTTGGCAGCACGACTGCCGCTGAAACAGTCCGGCTCCTTGAACAACTCCACAACAAGACGTGCGCAACAGCTGCATCCTGTGAGGCAATGTCGAAGCACCTTCTTCAATGCGACGACGACACCAAGATCGCCGCTGGTTTGCCAGCCGGCACTCGATACGCCAACAAGACCGGCGCGGTATCCGCGATCCGTTGCGATGCAGGACTGATCGACTCACCCGGCGGCACCATCGCAATCTGCGTTCTCACCAACAACAACAAAGACAAAAGCTGGTCGACAAAGAACGCCGCAGTTCTACTCTGCGCAGACATCGGTCGAATCGTTTACAGGCACTTCAATCCGCAAGGCCCGACCGATTCCGGGACAAATGGAGAACCACTGAAAGTCGGTGCGTTTGGCGAACTCACCGAAATGCTGCAGCGAACGCTCAACGCGCGATTAACACCAAGTCCGAAGCTTTCAGTCGATGGCGACTTTGGTCCCGCGACTGAAGAAGCCGTTCAACGATTTCAGGAGACGAAGAAGCTGACCGCCACCGGCATCGTTGACAAACCAACATGGCGAGCCCTCGGCACGTTGCTCGGCGAAAAGCCACAACCTGAGCCCGACGTTGTCAATCAGGAAGTGCTTCCCAAATCAGCGGCTGACCAGCCAGACGGCCCCCCGTTCGTGACCTGCCGCAGCTTTGCAATTCTCGATGCAGATTCTGGAACGCTGATTGCCGGCGAAAACCCAGACAAGCCACTCGAACCCGCCAGCACAACCAAAATCATGACCGCGTGGCTGGTTCTAAAACTTGCTGCAGTGACCCCCCCAGTGCTAGGCGAAACGATTACGTTTAGTAGCCAGGCAGATCTCACGCGCGGATCAACGTCTGGGTTGAAAGCTGGTGAAATGATCTCTGTCGGCGAAGGCCTGTACGGACTGATGCTTCCCTCGGGTAACGACATGTCCGTCGCAATTGCAGAACACTTCGGCGGCCGCATTGCCGTGCTGAACCACCCCCCCAACATGTCGGCAATGGACAAGTTCGTCGCAGCAATGAACGCCGAAGCCGCGAACCTTGGAATGCAGAATACTCACTTCAAGAACCCACACGGCTGGCCACATCCCGAGCACCTGACAACCGCGCGTGACCTGGCACTTCTAGCTCGTGTAGCGAGAGAGAACATACGTTTTCGCCGAGTCATCAACACACGTCAACGCGGAGTGAAGGTTCAGGGCCCCAACGGATACTCGCGAAACGTTGTTTGGAAGAACACCAACCGTTTGCTCAGCATCGAGGGCTACGACGGAGTCAAAACGGGAACCACAACCAACGCTGGTGCGTGTCTGGTATCAACGGCAGAACGAGATGGGCACCGGTTAATCGTCAGCATCCTTGGTTCAACCAGCAGCGATGCCCGCTACGTCGATGCTC
>JBGCDN010000265.1:0-4224 GCA_045105495.1 Planctomycetaceae bacterium | reverse complement strand
GATCGGCGTCGATCTGGCCGCAGCCTTAGAACACGCCCATCAGCGCGGGGTGATGCACGGCGACATCAAGCCAGCGAACATCCTCATCTCCGATGACAACAACCGCGCGATGTTGTTGGACTTCAACCTTGCGGGCGATCTAACTCAGGCTCAACCCAGCCTTGTTGGCGGCACACCAGCCTACATGTCTCCCGAACAGCGCGATGCTCTTGAAGAGCCTTCGCAGGCATACCGGGTCGATCACCGTAGCGATGTGTATTCGCTTGGTGCGGTGCTGTTCGAAAGCCGACACGGTCAGAAGTATTCCAGCAGAACGAACAAAGACCAACCAACGCCTGGTTCGGCGGCGCTGAATGCAATCATTGCGAAGTGCTTGCGGGACAACCCCAATGAGCGCTACCAATCTGCGACAGAACTCCTTGAGGACCTTCAGAATCAGGCAACCCATCAGCCGCTGAAACACCAACCCGAACCATCTTTTCAAGAGCGTTCCACAAAGTGGATTCGCAGACACCCCCGCGCCTCATCCGCTGTTGTTCTTTGTCTCCTGTTCGCATTCATTCTGTTTGGGGTGAACTCGGTCTGGAACACAAAACGAGATCAAATCGCGGCACAGCACTCGCACCAATTGCTGCTCGAAGAAACCGTTCGCGTCCGATCGTTGCTGGCTCTCAATGACTCGGAGAGCGATGCGTTGACAGCTGGCCTCCAACGCGGTCAGGCCCTTCTGGCTGAAGTTCGTCAGACAGACACCACGGCCGAACTGCTTACGGCTTCTGAGCAACAAGAACAAACACAGGCAGTCGGCGAGTTACTGTTCTATCTCGCCCAGGCAAGCCATCGACTTTCAAGCGCGCAGGCCACGGATTCAGATCGTCGAACGCTGATTGCTGATAGCTGCAATTTCAGCACCCAAGCCATTGATTGGTTCGAACAAAACAGCGTTCTGACTCCGCTTGCTGTCCGACTGCAACATCATCGGCTACATGAAATTGAAGATGGCATTGAGACGACTGAAGTAACGAACAACCCACTAGATCAACTGATGCTGGCCATTGAATACAACCAAACAGGCCAGTTCGAAAAGACCATCAAACACCTTGAAGTCGTGAAGTCACAGTTCGCGAACGACGTGTCCTTCTGGAACCTGATGGGCAGCGCGTACGCCGGGTCACAACAGTTCAAACTGGCGGAAAGTTGTTTCACTACTTGTGTCGCTTTCAAGCCAGAATCGTGGATCGCATGGTGCAACCGAGGCTTAGCCCGAATGGCAAGTGGCAATCCTCGAAAGGCAATTGACGACTTCGAACACGTGGTTGAACTGCGCCCGGATCACTGGTCGAGCTATCTCAACCGCGCGATCGCCAAAGCTGGTATTGGTCAACTGCAAGCCGCCATCGATGATCTCAATCGATGTGAAGAACACAACGGCCCAACACGCATCTACTTTCTTCGCGCTCGGTATCACGCAGCGTTAGGCAATCATGCTGCTGCTCAAGCCGACCACCAACTTGGTCTTCAAGCAACGCCGACTGATTCGAAAAGCTGGATCTCTCGAGGTGTCGCGAAGGTTACCAAGAATCCGGAAGCAGCCTTGTCTGACTTCCGAGAAGCGACTCGCCTTGAGCCTGATTCAGCCAACGGCCTACGCAACATCGCACACGTCTTGTCGGAACACCTGAAGCAGCCGGAAGAAGCGATCCAGACGCTAACCACCCTGCTCCACAAGCACCCCACCGACGCCGCCGCACTGACTGGTCGCGCCGTCTTGTTCGCTCGATTGAACCAACCAGAGTCAGCCATTGCTGATGCCCGACACGCCTTACAACTGTCGACCATGCCACTTACTCGATACCAGGCAGCCTGCGTTTACGCTCTGCTGGCCAACGAGAACGACACGTACACAAACCGATCGATCGCCTTGCTCGCGCTGGCGTTCGAGGGACAACCATCGCTGGTCGCTTTCTCTGAAACCGATCCAGATCTCACAAGACTCGTGAAGACAGAGTCCTATCTAGAACTTGTGAGTGCAACCAAATCAATTCGTCGCATGAAAGCGGCAAACCAGGAACAGCCATGAAGTTTTTCAAACGCCCACACGGACGGCGGCGTGGAACAGTGCGCCAACATGAAGTGCATGCCGAGCAACTGGAACAGCGAACGCTGCTCACCGCGATCGCGTGGGCCGACGCACCGAACCTGGGGATCAGCTTTGCTCCAGACGGGACCGACATCGCCGGTTACGAAAACGACCTTCAAGAGGCTTTGGACAGCATCGCCCCAAGATCCGAATGGCAGGCAACGATTCAGCAGGCGTTCGACGCGTGGACCACTCACATTGATGCGGACACTCATCTTGTGCCCGACAACGGTGATCGATTTGGTATCAGCGGCGCGGCGTTTGGGGACCCACGATTCGGCGAGATTCGGATTGGTTCAATCCCGAGCACGCCCGATTTTCACGCGTTCGCAATTCCGCACGATGAATTCGTTTCAGGAACCTGGTCTGGCGACATCGTGTTCAACAGCAACGCTGATTTGAATAACCTGGACGACTTGTACGCCATCACTCTGCATGAAGCCGGGCATGTGTTGGGGCTCGACCACAATGACGATCCCGATTCTGCGATGAACCCGCACGGCGAAAACTCTGAACCAACTGAAGACGACATTGCGGCTTTACAGGAACTGTATGGCACACCAAAACAGCACCCGGCTGAATCACGAGTTCAGTTCGAAAACCCCGAAAACGACCGACTAAATGCCGCTTTCGAGGATGCGGTAGTCTTGAATCCGACTCGCGGATTTCAGCACGGCCGGTACTCGGTGCAGGGAAGAATTGAAAATGAAGCGGACGTTGATACTTATCGTTTCGAGGGCCATCGTTCGTGGGGAACGAAAGCAACTGATATCACCATCGTGGTTCGATCGCTGGATCGAGGCGGACTGATTCCAAAAGCAACTTTGCATCGCGCCAATGGTTCAGTCGTTCGCAATGCTGAGATCATCCAAAATGGAAATGGAACGCTGGTAATCCGCGGACACGAAGTCAATCCACGGAGTGATTACTACCTGCGAATCGAGTCGGCTGTGCAGGGACCAGTAGGCAGGATCGGCGACTACAGCCTTAGCATTTCAAGCAGCGACACAACCGATCGACAGACAACGCTCATCAAGGACTCGCTGACTCATACGAACACCGAATCCCAGCATCGGTTGTTCGTCGGTCACTCGCAGCTACTTAGCCTCGCAATCCAATCGGAACGGTCCGACACTGAACCCGCTGCAGACATTGGGATCGCGATCCACGATGCTGATGGTCAGCTGATTGCTAACACAACAACCTCGACGGGCAGCTTTCGCTCTCTTCCCAGTTTGCTTCTTAAAGGTGGCACCTACTATGTCACCGTGCGAGCTGAACATGAGGGCGAGCTTCCTCGAACAAAGTTCCAGGTTCTCGCAGCACGATCGGATCAACAAAGCGGGCCGCTACTTGGCGATCCAACTGCTTCGCTGGCGTTTCCGTGCGAAGACGGTAGCTCGAACTTCTGCTACGACGATGGAACAGTCTCACCCAACCCGACTCATACATCGGGCGACCTGGGTCACAAACCGCCTGATCTGCAAGTGTTTCTCGTGACAGATTCTTCAAACTGGTGGGACGGCGACGACGATGAGTTTGGCCCGTAGGTTTGTCGATGCGCCGGAACTGCGATTCGCTTGGTCGCGGCCTACCAAGATTTGTTCAACTGGCCAGAACCAGCAGTCCGCCGACCACCACGCAACCAATCGCAAACACATCGCGCCTCGCAAAGTCTCTGCTAAGTCGGTTCCTTCTCACGAACTGCAACAGCGCGCCGGTGGGGCAGCCGAAACGACAGTAGGCCATTGGAACGAACAGCGAAGCGACTAGTCCGACAATCGCGACCGTGACTGTCGCGATTCCTGCGACGCGGAATAGCCATGCGTCAAACGGTTCAATATCGACAAGACTGAACGCAAACCCGCCGGTCGCGATGACGACGACCCACAACAGTAGCAGGCCCGGCAATAGCGACAGCAATCTCGTCCAACGCTTCGACAGTTTGATTCGCCAGGGAATGCGGTTGCGAACCAGTTGCTGCACGGCTCCGTGTGGGCAAAGGTGAGAACAGTAGACGTTGCGTCCGCTGAAAATTGGCACGCTGAACGCCGCCAACGTCAGAAACAGCAATCCGACGGAAG
>JBGCDN010000264.1:0-2701 GCA_045105495.1 Planctomycetaceae bacterium | reverse complement strand
GACGACTTCATCAGAATTCTCACAGAACCCAACGCGTCACTCACACGGCAGTATGAAGAGCTACTGAAGGTGGATGGCATTACGCTGGAATTCAAGAAGGACGGCATCGAAGCCCTTGCCGACGCTGCGTTCCACGTCAATCAGTCCACCCAAAACATCGGGGCCCGTCGCCTGCAGACGATTTTGGAACGCTTACTCGAAGACATCAGCTTCGAAGCTCCCGACACGAAGAAAAAGAAGCTGGTCATCGACGAAAATTACGTCAACGAACAGCTTGCCGAAATTACCAAAGACGAAGACCTTTCCCGCTTCATCCTCTAGGCAACGTTCCGTTGCATCGGGTGCGGCGATGATGTTGGGATGGCGTGATCGGACGGTTCCTCGCCGCTTGACCGGTGTTTGGGTTGGGCTCATCCAAATGGTTCTTGATCCGACATTTGAACGTCTGGATCGCAAACTGGGTGATGACTGCAGGAACGAATCTCGTTTGATAGTGTTCTGAGATTGAAGCTGCTTAATCCGAAATCCTCGATCCCACTCCACACTTCCGCCGATGGATGCCTAGAATAGGCCTGCGTCTGAAGTTTTCGTGAGTAACCCAATGAGCCACATGAGATTTTTCGCTGTCTTAGCCCTTGTTTTCACTGGGGCAGCTCTGCGTCTGACCGGAATGAAGGTTCCGTTTCTAGGCGTCGATGACCCGACAAATTTCGCGCCGATTGGGGCCATTGCGATCTTCTGCGGACTGCACTTCCGCAACAGACTCCTCGCTCTCGCGATCCCCCTGCTAGCCACGTTTGCTGCAGATCTCGTGTTGGCGGCTCAAAACGATGACTTCCGGTCATACTTGTTCAGCGGCACGATGCTGTTTGTTTACGTGAGCTGGTTTCTGTACGTCGTTTGTGGCATGGGGCTGCGTAGTTTTTGGAAGAAGGCAGGCGTTGATCGTTCTAAGTCTATTCTTCGTGGGACCACACTGGTTGGAACCTCGTTGCTTGGTTCGGTCGTGTTCTTTCTGGTGAGTAACTTTGGAGTATGGGTCGCCAGTTCGTTTTATCCCAGGACGATGGCCGGCCTGGCTGAGTGTTTTGTCGCAGCCGTGCCATTCTTTCGCGGAACACTGCAGGGCGACTTGCTGTACTTGTTCGGCTTGACTGCCATCTATGCCGTCTTGTGTTCGATGATAACTGCTGACGAGAAGCAGTCGGCAGCATTGTACGCCGATTGAACCACAGCGGCTGTTACGTCAGACTAAAGACCTCACCGAGGCGCCGCTGACCAGCACTCTCGCTACCATCGCGCCTCAACCGCTTCACCGCGTTTGTATTGAGGTCATCGATGCTGTGTTTCCGAACGCTACTTTCTGCATGCCTTTGTCTGACTGTTGTCGGGTCTGCTATCGCTCAGGAGCGAACCGAAGATACCAACTGGCATCGCATCAAGCTGGATGAGCGATTCCGATCGGAAGGCGTTGCGGCCGCAGACTTCAACAACGATGGCCGGATTGATGTTGTCGCTGGAGACGTCTGGTACGAAGCGCCTGCTGTCGGTTCTCCTGCGTACCTTGACGGCACTGGCTGGAAGATCCGCGAAGTCCGCCAGCCCGGTGAGTTCGTGGCGGGCAAAGGCTACAGCCAAAGCTTCGTCAATATGGCTCATGACATCGACGGCGATGGCTGGACCGATGTCATAGTTGTTGGCTTCCCCGGAGCTCCATTTCACTGGTACCGGAACCCAGGCAATGCGACAGAGGACCACTGGAAAGAACACGTAATTTGGTCCAGCATCTGTAATGAATCGCCCGAATTTGAAGACCTGGACGGCGACGGCAAACCTGAGATCGTGTTTGGTTCACAGCCAGAAGCGACTCTTGGATTCGTAAAGCTGCCCTCGAAAGAAGACGCAACAAAGACATGGGGTTTCAATGGCATTGGCACCAAGGGGAAGCCGCAGGAAAACGGTACGTTTAAGTACTACCACGGCCTTGGTGTTGGTGATCTCAACAACGATGGTCGCAAGGACGTTTTGATTCCGCACGGCTGGTGGGAAGCTCCGAAAAAAGGTAGTGAAGACGATTGGAAATGGCATGCAGCTCCGATGCGTTCCGCCGATGGTGGAGGACCAGTGCGGGCCGCCAACATGCATACGATTGACCTGGATCTCGACGGCGATAACGACGTGCTTATGAGTTCCGCTCACGCCTACGGTGTCTGGTGGTTCGAGAACGTTGGCGGCAACGAAGAGCCGAAGTTCAAACAGCATCTCATCGACAAGTCATTCTCACAAACTCATGCTCTTGAATTTGTCGACATGAATGGCGATGGCGAGAAAGACATGGTCACCGGCAAACGCTTCTTCGCTCACAATGGCAACGATCCTGGTGGCAACGACAAAGTTGTGATGTACTGGTACGAAATCAAACGAACGAAGGGGAAAGCTCCTAAGTTCGTCGCTCACGAAATTGTTGCTGGACGCGGGACTGGTATTGGAACTCAGTTCCAGATTGCCGACGTCAACGGCGACAAGAAGCCAGACATTGTGCTGTCAAACAAGAAGGGCGTGAATGTGTTGATCCAACATGCGGACTGAGGTGCCTCCTTGTTCGTAGGCCGTCACTCCTTTTCGCGGACTAAGAGGCCAAGCCGACAAGCGACATTGGAGGTTGGCGGGTGGGCGAATGTCGGACAGGAATGTCCAACCT
>JBGCDN010000263.1:0-7206 GCA_045105495.1 Planctomycetaceae bacterium | reverse complement strand
GTGAGGCTATCTATCGAGCGATGGAGAAGGACGATCGCGTTGCCGTTCTGACTGCCGCAATGTGCGCTGGCAACAAGCTGGGCGACATTCGCGAAGCGTTCCCGGATCGGTTCTTTGACACCGGTATCTGTGAAGCACACGCGGTTGCGTTTGCTGGCGGTATGGCCAAGTCGGGCATGCGTCCGATTGTTGACATCTACAGTACGTTCCTGCAGCGAAGCTTCGACCACATCTTCCAGGAAGTGGCTCTGCAGAATCTGCCGGTCACGTTTTGTTTGGACCGAGCTGGTCTTTGTGGCCCGGATGGTCCAACTCACCACGGTGTGTTCGACAACTCGTACATGCGAATCTTCCCGAACATGGTTGTCATGGCACCTGGCGACGAACTGGATGTCGAACCGATGTTGCAGTTCTCTCTCAGCCACTCCAGCCCGTGTTCAATCCGCTATCCAAAGTGCAACACAGAGAAGGTTGAACGCGAAGTCGCACCAATCGAAACCGGCCGGGCAGAGATTCTTAGTTGGGGTAAAGACGGCACAATTCTAGCCTTTGGGGTCATGATGCCGCGTGCTGTGCGAGCTGCTGAGAAGCTGCGAGAAGAGGAAGGCTTGGATATTGGCGTAGTGAACGCCCGATTCGCAAAACCGATTGACGCTGAAGTTGTTCGCAGGGCGATTAATGAGACAGGGTTCGTCATTACGATTGAAGAGAATGCCTTGGCAGGTGGTTTCGGTAGCGCGGTGTTGGAAGCGGCAAATGCTGCTGGTCTTTCAACGCGTGGAATCCGGTGCATGGGTATTCCGGACCGATTCGTCGAACACGGAGATCGTGAAGAACTTCTCGTCGATCTTGGGTTGGACGAAGCCGGAATCGTCAAGGCAGCAGTCTCAATGTCACAACGCGCGAGTGTTGTGGAGTAGGGACCTTCGGGTGTGAGCCCGAGGTAACGAAAATACGCCGATCGGAATGGACTCGATCGGTCGCCAGTCACAGGGAGGTTCTCGTGAGCACCAAATGGCTCATCCGTATTTGCGCAGTTGTTGTTGCCGGTTCTACTTTGTGTCCGGCATCTCAAGCTGACGATAGCTACACGCTTTCTGAAGAAGCTGGCGAGACTGCCTTTCAGGTAAACTCTAAGGTCACCATAACGGGCAACGTGCTGACGCCCGTAGCAGAAGGTGCTGCGAAAGAGTGGCCGTTGAAGTCTCAGGCCGACTACTCGTTCAAAGAACGTCGGTTGGTTTCAGGCGGTCGAGACGCGAGGTCTCTGCGAGCGGTTCGCCGATATGCAAACGCGATTTCCAGCACATCCGTTGGTGATCACAAGACCAAAGCAAAGCTCGATCCGGCCAGTTTGGTTGTGGCCGAGGGCCGAGATAGTGGGGTTCTGTTTTACAGCCCGGGCAAGCCGCTTACACGAGACGTGCTGGATCTTCTGTCTTCCCCCGGCGATACGCTGTCCGCAATTGCTATGTTGCCGACGACAGAAGTGGAGATCGGAGACAAGTGGAACCCGGACCAGTGGGTCATGCAGATGCTGACCGACGTCGAAGCCGCTGTTAAGAGTCGGCTGACATGCGAACTGGTTTCGGTTGCTCGTCGACAAGCAAAGATCAAGATCACCGGCCATGTGGAAGGGGCAGCACTGGGGTCCGCTTGCCTGATCGATTTGGAAGGCCACATGGTCTTCGATCTGACCGCCAACTACGTAAAAGAATTCGAACTAAAGCGAACAGAAGAACGAACTGCCGGCACCGTTTCTCCAGGCCTCAAGGTTGAAGCGTTGGTCAAGTGGGATCGAAAACGCAGTGACGCCGTCTTGCCGGATGATCGCCAGATTCCTGTCGAGCCGGACGCGAAAAGTCTTGAACTCACCTACCGTTCTCCGTGGGGCGTTGAATTGCGGCACGATCGCGATTGGCATGTGTTCAATGAAACGGATCGTGTTGCCGTTTTGCGATTGGTGCGGCAGGGCAGTCTCGTCGCTCAGTGCAACATTGCTCAAATTGGAGCTGTGAAGCCGGGGACGAACACTTCAGAAAAGCAATTCCAGCAAGACATCCGCGAGACGCTTGGTGAACAGCTGACAGACCTCTCCAAGGGCACTGTCCTGTCCAAACGACCAAGGTTTTTGTTTAGGACAGTGGCTTCCGGTAAATCCGGTGAGACCGAAATGGATTGGGTGTACTACCTTTGTGCAGGTCCAAGTGGCGAACAAGTTTCACTGGTTTTCTCTGTAGCGGCATCAGATTCAGAGAAGGTTCTGGAAACACACACAGCGCTGGCAAAGTCCATTCAGTTTCCCGCAACTCGGGTCACTCGGAAAAAGAAGCGAGTGAAATAGACGAATCCAAACAGCGATTTGGCGCGAAAACACGTAAGAACCTTGGAATTCGTGCGACCAATAGCCTGAAGGCCAGCGTTCGCATGTTGCCCGATATTTGGCTGTGAGATACGATTTTGTGAGAACCTGCCGGGTTCCCCTCAATAACTCAAACTGACAGAGAGCTCTATGAGATTCAGAAATCCGACGCGAGTCGCCGCTCTGCTGACAACTGGAATGCTGATCACGATTGCTTGTGCATTCGGTGCTCAGCAGTTTCGGGGTGAAGCCAAGAGCAACGAGGGCCAGACGGCTTCGATTGTTGCTGACATGGTGACTCGTAATCACATTAGTCATGCAGCCATCGACGACGAAGTGTCGAAGCGGCTTCTTGATCGGTTCATCGAATCACTCGACCCGCAAAAGCTGTACTTCATGAAAGACGACATTGTCGCCATGAAGACAAAGGAAACTGAGCTTGATGACGCCGTAAAGCAGGGCGATGTTGAGTTCGCCTTCGCGGCCTTCAAGCAGTACCGCCGCCGTATGGCTCAGCGGATGCAGGCCATCTCCAAGATCATCGACCAGGATCATGACTTCAGCGTCGAGGAAGAGATGCTTGTCGATTCTGACGATCGTGGTTGGGCGACGTCTGATGCAGAGATGAACGAGCGATGGCGAAAGCGTGTGAAGTACGAATTGCTTTCGATGAAGCTCGACGACAAGGAATTGGCTGAAGCGAGAACACGTCTCCACAAGCGATACGCGACACTTCAAAATCTCATGAACCAAACTGAGCCAATGGAGATCCTTGAGATCTACCTCAGCTCACTGACTCATACACTCGATCCGCACTCCAGCTACATGTCTCCCGACACGCTGGATGACTTCCGGATTCAGATGGAACTGAAGCTTGAAGGAATTGGTGCGTCACTTCGAAGCGAAGACGGTTACACGATTGTGGCCGACGTCGTAGATGGTGGAGCAGCCGATGCAGACGGCCGACTGAAGGTTGACGACAAGATCATTGCTGTTGATAGCAAAGCATCTGGTCAGTGGGACGACATCATCGACATGAAGCTGAAGCATGTCGTTCGAAAGATCCGTGGCAATAAAGGCACCAAGGTGCGACTTCAGGTCAAGACTGAGACCGGCGAGGTCAAGGTTTACGAGCTGACTCGGCAGGAAATCAAACTTGCCGAATCTGAAGTGAAAGGTGAAGTCATCAACGCGGGGACTCGTCTGGATGGTCGGACGGGTCGGATTGGTGTGATCAACATTCCTTCGTTCTATCGCGACTTCCGAGCCGCACAGCTCGGGTTGGACTTCAAGAGTACCCGAAAAGACGTCGTGAAAGTCCTCAAGCAGTTTGAGGCCGCTGGCGGTGTTGATGCGGTGATTGTCGACTTGCGGTTCAATGGTGGTGGAGCCCTGAGCGAAGCCATTGAGGTGAGCGGTTTGTTTATCCAGGAAGGCCCTATTGTTCAGGTTCAGGAACAGGATGGCAGCGTGACACGTCACCCCGATGACGATCCTGATATTCAATGCCGCGAACCGTTGATCGTGCTGACGAATCGTTTGTCTGCATCAGCATCCGAGATCTTCGCTGGGGCGATCAAGGACTACAATCGCGGCATCGTTGTTGGCGATTCAACAACACACGGCAAAGGGACTGTGCAAAACGTAATGAACGTTACGCAGGGTATGGGCGGTATCTTCCGTCGTTCTCGCAGCTACGGAGCGTTGAAGCTGACCATCAATCAGTTCTACCGAGTCAACGGAGACAGCACGCAAAACCGTGGTGTCACCTCTGACATTGTTCTGCCATCGTTCATGGAACACCGGGACATCGGCGAATCGACGCTCGACAACGCGTTGGCGTTCAGTCAGATTGAACCGGCTGCTCACCGTGACACATCCGGGTATCTGACGCCCCAAATTCTGTCTTCGTTAAAGCAACGAAGTGCCGCAAGGGTTTCGGCAGACAAAGAGTTTCAGATTCTCAGTCGGAACATCGCGAAGTACAAAGAGCGAAAGAACCGAAAGACGGTTTCTCTTAACGAAGAGATCATGAAGAAGGAACTCGAAGAGGCCAAGGCTGAAGCCGAAGAGGCTAAGAAGGAACTCGAAGAGCAGGTCGGTACGGCCAAGAAGGACGAGATCTTCGGAAAGAACTACTACAACGACGAAGTGTTGGGCATCACGCTCGACTACCTCGATCTCTGGAAGCAGCAACGGACAGTTGCTCGCTAATTGCTGCGAAACAACGCATCTTCGAAGCCGGTCCGAGTTCTCTCGGGTCGGCTTTTTTTACGCACGGCGGGAACTCGTGTGATCCATCTCTGACCCTTGTCGTTGTCTGGGAACCGCGACACGAAAATTCGCAAGGAAATCAGCGGTAAATCGAATACACTGAAACCAGTGGGCGGGCGTTGAGCCTACGTTGGCTACCGCTTGGTCTGGCCGTCCGAACTTGGTCTTACAGAGGTCTCTCTCATGCCACTCAAATCGTACCGTCTGCTAATGCTCCTGCTGGCTTTCGGACTTCTCGGTCCGATGCAGAGCTTTGGGCAGGCCACTGTCACAAAGCCGACCACCGATACGAAGAAGAAGCCGCCGGCACGTGTCTTCTCGAAGGTGCCACTTGTGCGGATGTGGTTCTCGATGGATGAGACTGGTGTCATGAATTACATGACCGACCTTATGGAGGAATATGAGGTTGAGTCCTCATTTGTCTCTGGCCAGTTGAGGGCAGGGCGTCGCATTGCTTCTGAGCCGCCTGAACTCCAGGGGATGATGGTTTTCATGGCCAAGGGACTCATACCCGCGGCCGTACAAATGCAGTTTCGAACCGTCAAAGATCGTGCAGAATTCAAGGACGCAATCTTCAAGGTGAAGACACAGCTCGGGGCGGCGGCTGAACTAAGCGGTAGTGGCGACCACTATCAGCTGGACCTCGATTTTTCGAAAGGAATTCCTGTCTTTGGGGCGGGCGAAGAGGGAGACGACGAAACTGAACCGAAGATGATTAACTTCCCCGGCATGGACCAGATCCAGAACAACCCGGCTGCTCTGGCCAGCATGAAGCAGACCATGCACTTCCGCTTGGTAGAGAACGTCATGTGGCAGGGAAACATGCCAGAGATTATGGACTTCAAGTTTCCCACCTACGAACAACTGCAGCCAAGAAACAGTGCTCGAAAATACGATCTCTACGGCGAGTTCAATATCGAAGAGATTCCGGCATACATTAAAACCATGTTGTTCAGTGCGGTGAATGTCACGGCGAAGTCCAAGATGCAACAACGAGACGAAGAAGATCCCGTCGACTACGCCGCGCGGCGAGCGAATGGTGATATGTGGTTGGAACTGCTTCGCACGATTGTCTACGACGTGGACAAAGGCCGGTTCTCAGTCCAGTTGGCCAAAGACGACAAGCCTATTCAGGTAAGACTCGATCTGGAGGCTCGGACGGAAAGCAATTTTGCGAAGGTCGGTCGAACGATTGGCAATGTGGGAACACGTTTCGCCGCGATCCGAAACCGCAAGGCGCCACTGACGTTGGCCACTAACTGGGGCATGCCAGGACAGGTTCGAAGCGTGCTGACTTCGACTCTGGCACTGGCTCAGCGTGGTTGGCAGTCTGAACTGGCGGGTAACGAAAAGGTGCTGTCAGCGGCGAATCGGATGGGGCAATTGCTGACAGAGACGATCGATGCGGGACGGACTGATGTCACGTTTCAGTTGACGGGTGATGTTCTCACGGGATTCGCTGTTGTTGGTGGCGTGAGGCTGGAGCAGGCTGATGAATTTCGAGAAGCCCTCGATCAATTCGTATCCAATACGAGCGAGCTAAAGCTTGTTGAACACTCAACAGATTCAGATGGAAACAAGTACGTGACAATTGGGACTGGTGAAGTACCGATCCCGGGAACCGACGGTGTCGAGTTTGAAAGCGTGCTGAACTTCACGACTTACGATTCCTGTTTATGGTTCAGCTATGGCGGTCCATCTGCACAGGCTCTGCTCGAAGACACAATTGCTTTCGCGAAGACCAGTCGTCAGTCAGAAAGTAGGCTGTCTCCTAGCTTTCAGTTTGTCTTCGATCTTAGCGAATGGATGAAGGGTGAAGATGAAGCGGAAGGTTTCAATCAATACCCGCGGCAGGTGCTGGTCACCGCGGAACGTAAAATGAACGAAGGCCTGCTAGCAATGCAGTCTGTGTTGTCGGGGGGAGAACCAAAGTGGCCAGAAGAGACGCCTGCACGATCCAGTTTCCTGGAAAAGGCCCTTGAACGAGGCGGTGACGAGATTGATCTTCGTATCGACGTCAATGAGAAAGGTGTCGATTTGGATTTGGACATCGGTCTTGGCGTCGCCAACATGCTGATGGCTCGAATGCTGGACGCTCAGGGCAAGATCATGGACTCGATGATGAACAACAAGTCCGGCAAGTTTAACATTCCGAATAACCGACGCGGTGGACCGCCTGCAGATCTACCGACCACCAAAGCAGTCGATTAATCGGAGCCTGCTCACTCAGTAGGTAGAGGCCAACCGACTGATTACTCGCCGTGGTGTTCGCGGCAAACCTGATAGAGGTTTGTGAACGTTTCAACGATTACGCCTCGTCGCCGCGGAATGAAATCGTCGTGTCCGTCATCAGTCAAGTAACCATCCCAGACCTGCAGATAGGCGTCTCGCCAGTTGGCAACTTAGACTGAGGCGGGGTACACGGATGCGATACCCGCACGGTGAATCGCGAGCAGAAATTCAAGGTCCATCATTAGCAGCCTGTTGAAGAATGGCTGATCTGGATTTCGTCAATTTAAAAAATTGACACGACGAGCGCTGGGGTGCGAGTTGGTGCGGCAAGACCTGTA
>JBGCDN010000262.1:0-28576 GCA_045105495.1 Planctomycetaceae bacterium | reverse complement strand
TCCAGCCTATACAACAGGCTTGCCAGCGGCGAGCGGAGTGATATCGAGACCTCGATTGCAGCATCGTGGCCGCACTGGTTCTTCTAGCGGGACCGAATCGGTTTTCGTTTCTTGTACGTCGACAAGTGACGTTTGACGACGTCTTGTTCTTCTTCCGGTGCAAGCTTCCGTGCTTTTTCGGCGAACCGCTCTGCTTGTGCGAACTTCTCCGCCTCGGCGTACGCCGCGCCCAGTGTGTCGAGAGAACTCCAGTCTCGCTCGCGGGTGAGTTCAACAGCCGTGGTTGCGATATCAACGGCTCGATCGCCGTTGCGGAATTCTTTGTCCGGGCATGTCGCCAGGAACCATGCGAAGTCGTTCATGCCCGACGCGTCGTCTGGGGCCAGCAGAGTCGCCTGCGAGTAGTCTTTGCGAGCGTCGTCGTATTTCTCTAGTTCAATTCGTACCGCAGCGCGGTTGATGTAGGCGTCTGCGTAGCGTGGATACAGTTTGATCGCCTGGGTGAATTCCTTCTCTGCTTCTTCGTATCTGTCTTGAAGTTGGTACACGTCGCCGCGGGCGTTGTGGGCTTCGGGGTATTCTTGATTCAGTAGAACCGCAGCGTTGAGGTCTTTCAGTGCGAGGTCGTATTTCTCCAGCTGTGTTTGTAGTAGGGCGCGGTTGTGCATGGCGAGGAAGTGATCGTTGTCGAGGTTCACTGCCTTCGAATAGTCATCGATCGCTTTCTTGAACTGGCCTTGTTCTCTGTAGGCGTTGCCGCGATTCACGTACGCGTTTGGATCGTTGGGATTTCGACGGATGACCTCGTTGAAGTCTTTGATCGCCGCTTTCACGTCTCCCTGGTTGAGGTGCGCTATGCCTCGAAGGCCGAAGTTTTCTGCTCGCCGAGACTTCTTGATCCGTGCGTTCATTTCGTAGACAGCGGTTTCGAAGGGCACAATCTTGGAAACGTGCAACCAGCCCTGTCGTTCGAAAATCCAAAGCCAATCTTGATTGACCAGCGAGACTGTGAGCGTTTCGCCCAGGTAGGCTCGCCAAACGACACCGTTTTCCCGCGTTCTGATTTCCGCGCCTTCGTCAATCACCATGACGCGGCGACCTTTGAGCTTCTCGGCCTCAGTTGCCGGTTTGCTTTGTGAGGGCGATGGTGGTTTGACGTCGTCCGTCTTCTTGGACTCCTGGCCGAACGCACATGTCATCATGCCTGCTAGCACAAATACCGGGACAAGATGGAATCGCATCGGTCACTCCGAACATCTAAGCGAAGGTCCAGCCAGGGGCCCACCGGTTCTCTTCGCGCGAATTGCGTCAAATCATTCAAATACTTGAGTTTTCATCGGCAATTCATCGGTCTGAGGCTGCTGATTCGAGGTATCCACAAACCGGCTTAGCGGGTACTCTTCGATCCCGTTCCGTCCGCATCGACTGGTGCTATTGGTGGGAATCCGAGGCCCACAACGACCGGGAAAGACAAACCACCTAAGAAAACCTTCGCGCGCGAGGAATCTGGGGTGGGCAGGTCGCAAAGACCGAATAGTCAGACGCCGAACGCCGCGAAAGCTGACCGCAGGATGCGAGAAGCGAAGAATTCTGGCAAGTACCTGCGAGAAGGTAGGAGACCAATCGCATGGCGAAGAAACACACTGAAGAATCTGCCGCACCCGCACCGAAACGCCGTCGCTGGCTGTTGGTGGCGATGTTGGTTTTAGTTGGACTCGGCTGGTTTGCTCCATCACTGGTAATGCGCACGCCACTGAAGCGGTCGCTTCTGGATTACGGCAATCCGGGGATCAACGGGGCGATTGACTTCGACACTTGTGAACTCGGCTGGCTCTCACCAGTGATGATTCGTGGTGTTCGAGTTACAGACTTAGAAGGCAACGTTGTCGCGGAAGCCGATGCGGTTGCTTCAAAACGCACTCTCTGGAACCTCGCGAAAGACTACACCAATCTCGGCGAGTTTTCCGTGTCGGGAGTGCAGGCAAAGCTGACCGCGACACCGACGGGTTCTAACCTCGAAGAGATCATCGCTCCGTTGTTCGAAGGACCATCCTCGACAGACAAATACAAGTATCGTATCAATGTCAGCGATGCGAGTGTTGTGATGACGAATCTGGGAACTGGACGCAGCAGCCAGCTGACTGACATCAAGGGCTACGTTCAGAGCACTGATCTTGGAAACGGCTATCCCGATATCGGATTAGAATTGCAGGCTCATCCCGATGAAGCGCTGAATGATGGTGGCGAGCTTCAATGCACGCTGGGTTGGGTGCCCGCTACCGCAGATACACCTATCGTCGGCAAAGCACGAGTGCGCGGGACTGCGGTTTCGCTGCAGACGTTCGCCCCGGTTGTGTATCGGCTGATGCCCGATGCGTATCTGGACGGGCAAATGAAGTGCGACTTCGCGCTTGAGTGGGCCGACGACTTTACGAGCTATCGTTTTCGAGGTGGCTTGGCGGCAGATGATTTTGCTTTTGCTTCACCGACATACCTTGGTCGTGATCAGTTGCGTTCTGCTCGAGTTCAGCTCGGAGGAAATGTTGATCTGGTGGGCGACGCGTTGTCTGTCGATCAACTTCGAGCCAAAGCGGACTTTGCAGATGTGACTGCGAACGGGACGCTTGAACTGCAAGATGGTGTACCGGTTCCTGGTGAATCGACCCCATTCGCGTTGTCTGGTGAAGTGAATGTGGCGGACATTGTGAACCGCCTTCCCAATACGATTCCGTTGCAAGACGGCATGCGAATGACAGAAGGTACCGCGAAGCTTTCGTTGTCGGGTACCAGGTCCGAAGCAGATTGGGTTTGGAACGGAGACGTAGAAACCGGAAGCATACGTGGTGCGGCGGCCGGTCAGGAGATTACCTGGGACGATCCGTTAGCTCTTAGTGTTCGAGTGCGGAATCATCAGAAGAGTTTTGTGGTTGAGCAGGTTTCGGCGACGTCGGACTTTCTGACTGTGACGGGCAAGGGGACGCTGGATCAGCTTCGGATTGACGGCACCTGTGATCTGGATCAGTTGAAACAGCGGCTGCAGCAGTTCGTTGATCTTGGTGATTGGCAACTTGCTGGAGCGGTTGTTGGAAACGCGAACTTCAAGAAGAACGCCGGTGGCCTGTTTGCTGCAGACGCTGCAGTTCGGGCCACTAATTTTGCCGCAACCATGCAAGGTTCAGATACCGTCTGGCGCGAAAATGACATGCGAATCACTGCTCGGGCGGAAGGGCAGGTCGAGCAGGGGACGCTTTCGCAGGTGCAGTCTTTCAGCGCAAAGCTGACCAGTGGCGCGGATACGTTGGCGGCAAATCTAACGCAGCCCGTGGCGGCCGAAGGTTTGGAGACTCTCAGTTTGCCAATCGGTTTTCGAGTTGAAGGCGGGCTGGATACTTGGCTTGCCCGTGTTCAACCTGTTGCTTCAGTGCCGGTAAAAGGGGTGATTGGTCAGCTCGACCTACAGGGCAGTGCGTTGGTTTCTACGACTGTGGTCGATCTGCAATCGTGTGACATTGAACTGAACCGCGTTCGCCTACCGATTTCAGAAGATCTGATTATCACCGAACCGCAGATTACTGCGAAGGTTGTCGGAACTGTTGATCTGACCGCAGAGTTGGCAAGTATCAAAACGCTGGAGCTCCGCGGAACATCACTTCAGGCGGCAGCGAAGGAAGTGCAGTTGGCCTACGGAAAACCATTCAAAGCGAACGCCAAGATCGCTGTGGTCGGTGATCTTGCTCGTATTCAGCAGTGGCAGCCATCGGCAGCGGCGTCCGAACCGTGGACCGGTCGGTTGCGTGGCGACCTTGTAGTCGAAGGGAAGGGCCGCCTTATTATTTCGCAGCTTGACGCGACGTTGCGTGAAAGTAATTTGTTGTCGGTTCTGGATGTTCCAGCTGACAGAGTCGCATCCAATCCCAATGCTCCCGTGCGGCCGATTGGCACTCCCGCCACTTTAAGTTGCACGCTGAGGTATGACCGCAAAGTAGACGAACTGAAAATTAAGAAAGCCCGAGTCGATTCTGACGCCATTTCTATTCAAGTCGATGGTGCGGTTGCGGGTGTCACCACAGACCTGGCAACTGATGTGAGTGGCAAAATTGCTTACGACTTCGAGCACCTCAACGCGCTGCTTCGGGCAAGCTTTGGCGATCACATCAAAGTGAAGGGTCGAGGTGCTCATCCCTTCCGAGTGAAAGGGCCATTGTCGGGTGATACGACCAAGCTGGCTGGGTCCGCTCGACTTAGTTGGGACGGGGCCACTGTGTATGGTTTGGAATGTGGCAAGGGTGAAGTCAAAGCCAGCATCACCGAGGGTGTTGTTCGAACCGAACCGATTAAGTTCTCACTGAATGGCGGGACTGCAAGACTGTTGCCAATGCTGGATCTGCGAGAGTCGCCGACACTGCATGTGGGCAAAGGGACCGCGATCAAGAATGTTCGACTGACAGAAGAAGTTACCAGCGAGTGGCTGAAGTTTGTCGCCCCTTTGCTGTCCGACAGTGCTCGGATTCAGGGGCAGTTCTCGGCGAGTGTTTCTGGCGCTGTTGTTCCGCTAAACGACCCGGTGAATGGAGACATTGCCGGTTCGCTGCAAATCCATTCCGCTCAGGCGGAACCCGGACCTTTGGTTGCACGGCTGATTGGCATTGTGAATCAGGTTCGAACATTGATTGGAAAGCGAGCTCGTGGCACGGACGCGATGAAGGTCTCCGTTCCCGAACAGAACATCCAATTTCGCATGGTGCAGCAGCGGGTTCACCACCAGAATTTCCAGCTCGTAATTGATGGTGTTCCAATCCGAACAGCGGGTTCGGTGGGATTGGATCAATCGCTTCAGCTTACAGCCGAACTAAGCCTACCCGAGAAGTGGTTAGGAAGCGGCAGCATCGCGCGGTCACTGGCTGGTCGGCCACTCAAGATTCCGATCACTGGTACACTGACTCGACCGAGGCTGGATCCTGGCGTTCTGCAGAACCTTGGTCGAAACGCTGCTGGCGGTGCGGCAAACGATCTGTTGAAAAACAACCTTGACCGCGGTCTCAATAAGCTGCTCGATAAGATCAAGTAATCGGGGCAGCGGGGGCGGCTGTATTGAACGGCCTACGCCAGAATGTCTCCAATTTGACCGGTGCTGTCTGCGAACGACTTCACCGGAAGTCCGCACATCTGCGCCTGTGTTAGCCAAAGGTTCGCCAGAGGTGTTCCTTCGGGCATGTTGATGTGTTGCCCCGTTTTCGTTCGACTTCCCCCGCCTGCCATGATGATTGGCAGGTCGTTGTATTGATGCGTTGAACCGTCGCCTAGGCCAGAGCCATAGGTAAAAAGCGTGTTGTCCAACAGTGTGCTGCCATCGGCTTCACGAATACTCTGCATCCGGTTAATCAGATACGCGTACTGCTCCATGTGGAAGTAATCGACCTTCAGCAGGTCGTCGATCATTTTGGTTTGGTTGTGTGACATTTTGTGATGGCTGCGTGGCTTCTTAAACAGGCCATCAAACATGTAGGGGGTGTCCCAGCGTTCGGGGCCGACCATGAATGTCGCAACATTCGTTAGTCCCGCTTGCAATGCCGTTACCATAAGGTCGCCCATGAGGCGGATGTAGTCGCCACGTGGCATGCGAGCCTCAGTGGGCTCGTCGAATTTGACTTGCGACAATTCCGATCGCATCTTTTCCAGACGCTCCATCTGCGTTTCGATGGTGCGGATTGAATCGAAGTACTCAGCAAACTTCTCTCGGTCGTTCTTACCCAGATCTTTCTGTAACGAGCGTGCATCCTCGAGGACCAGGCTTGTTACGTCGCGGTGGCGGTCGACTTCAGTCGTTGAGAACAGCCGCTGGTACATTTTGCGCGGGTCACGGATCGAAGGAGCGAGATGGCCGGTTCCGTACCAAGAGATGTTGTCGAAGTAGATGGATTCCTTGTTGTCCTTAAAGTTGTTGCATCCGAACTCCAGCGTGCGGAATGGAGTCTTCGTTCCGATATGATCGCCTACAAGATGGTCTAGTGTTCGATCCAGCGGCCACGCTGTCCCCTGAATCGTGTACGGCTTCGCGCTGGATAAGTAGCAAGACGCGCACTGCGCGTGGACGTCGGTTCCTTGCTGGAATGTTCGATCCATTCCGGTGATGAGGTTGATGTGTTGCTTGACGGATTCCAGCGGCTGCATAGTGGGGGTGAGTTCTTGCAGCGGTTGAACGCGGTGATTTGGGTTCTGTTTGCCCAGTGATTTCATCACGTTGCCAAGGTTGCCCTTGGGAATCACATCATCCTGTTCGCCGGGAAAGAAGCCGCGACGGACCACGCCAATCGGGACGTAGAAGTGAGCCATTCGCAGCGGTCGCGCTACATTGAGCGGAGCCGCAACGGAAAGACTCTCCATCCATGGCAAAGCCAATGCAGCTCCGCCGATGCCTCTCAGGAATTGACGTCGATTTGGCATGGCGGCGGTCTTTCAAGCAGTGGACTTCAGATGTGATTAGGCGGAACCGGTTCGTCGGGTCCGTGATCGGCTCAGTCGTCTATCGTAAGTGAAACGGCTCGCTCAGGATGATCTCGCGAATCAATGTCTTCATTCTGTAATCGTCTGCAATCACAGCGTTTGTGATGCTGTCCAACGCGACTTCATCCATTGGCCCAAGTTCTCGTGCCAGAGCGAACGACATGAGATGTCCGGCTAAAGCACGAGTGAACTGGTCTTTTTCTGCAAGGATTGCGTCTTTGAATTCGACGACAGTCTTGAATTCATGTTGGCGAAATAAGCGACCAGCGGAATCGATGTCGCGACCGTTCTCATATTGTTCTCGCCAGTTGCCAATCGGATCGAAGTTCTCAAGTGCGAAGCCGAGGGGGTCGATTTGTTCGTGGCAGCCTCTGCAGTCGGCGCGTTCGCGGTGAGAAGCGAGGCGTTCTCGGAGTGTTAGCTTCTCTTCACCATGCTGGGGCTTTTCAGAGAGTGGCGGCACGTCGGCGGGTGGTGGTTCGGGCGGATCGTTGAAGATGACACCCGCTACCCATGCTCCGCGTGTAATGGGCTGAGTGCGTTCTGTCCCCGATGTCATTGTCATGACTGCCGCATTGGTGATGACGCCACCGGTGCGACGGTCTGGCGTTTTAACACGACGGAAGTTGAGAACGGCTACTCCGCTACCTTGGCCCTTCACCTTGTTTCCCAACTTGCCGTATACGTATTCCAGCTTGTTTGAACGGTAGGTGAAGTCGGGGTCAATCAAATCGAGAATTGATCGATTCTCGATTAATACCGTTTCAAAAAGCAGTAGAGGTTCCAGCTGCATATGCATGCTGGATCGATACTTCGCGTAGTAGAATTTCGGGAACCGCCCTCGATTTGGGATCGAAGAAATGATCCGGTCCAACTGCAACCATTGAGATGGAAAGCTGTCGCAGAACCGTTTCAATTTTCGATCACGCAGCATTCTGTCTGTTTGCGCGATCAACGTTCTGGCGTCGTTAAGTTTGCCCTCTGAAGCGAGTCGCAGAAGTTCTTCGTCGGGAAGACTGCCCCACAGAAAGAACGACAAGCGTGATGCGAGATCGAAGTCGTCGACTCGCGCGGTTGTTTCGACTGCTTGTTTGCCGTCGTTGTTCCTGTCGTAGAGGTACAGGAATTTTGGCGACGCGATTGTTGCCGCTGCGACAGACTTCATTGCATCGGAGAACGTTAAGCCTGAATCGATCTGTTGCACAACGAACGTTGCGTAACGTTCAACCTGGTCGTGAGCAGCCGGGCGTCGGAAGGCTTTCGTAAGAAATGCTTTCAATCGCTGGCGAACAACCGTGGCAAGTTCCTTCTCAGCCGCAGGTGGTGCAAACAGCGTCTTCCAAACAGCAACCCGCTTTGGGGTGAAGTCTTTGCTTTGGGTTATCGATTCGCCGAGGTTCAGAAACGATTCCATGAGTAGTGGCGAAAGCGACAGATGGTCGCCCTGGTTGTCATAGCCATGTTCGGCTCGAAGATCCTGCGGGAATGCGGCCACTCCACGAAGCAGCGGTTCGATCATTTGTGATTTGCCAAGCGGTCGATTTCCAACGGTGACCACTTTGGGCATCTTACCGCTGGCTGGCTTGAAGTAGTTGCGGTGAACCCGCATGGTTCGTTCAGGCAGCGTGAACACAACACAGTTCAATCCAAACAAATCAGTGACTGCGTTGTTGTACTGGAACCGGTTCATCCGCCGGATAGGCGCGGTGATGGGGGGAGAGTTTTTGGCCGCTGTGTGCAGAATACTTCGAAGCGTTTCGACTGCCTCCGCTCGTTGTTTTTCGGAGGGCTGCGAAGACTCCTCGGGCGGCATTTCTCTTTTGTCGAGAACGCTCAGCAACTGCTGCGTGAGACGCGCGTTGGTGAGAAGGGTTTTCTGAGACAAGTCTGTGAGGTCGACGCCCGCTTCGGCTTCGTTCCCACCAACATGGCAATCGAGACAATGCTGACGAACGACTTTTGTAACACTCGCAAACTCGTCTTCACTTCTCACCGTTGGTGCCAGCGCGGCGATAAGGAACGAGGTGCTTAGCAGTCGGTACAGGCTACGACGTCCAGATTTCAGATAATAAACCATGGACGACAGTATAACGGATTCTGTGGGCCAACTTTCACTGATGTCTGATCGAAGTTATTTCGTCGGGCCCTGATCAAGATTTCGATGAGCGATAAGTTCTGCAACGATGCTGATGGCAATTTCCGGAACTGTTTGAGAACCGATTTCGATTCCAACCGGCGCGTGGACTCTTGAGAGGGCTTCTTCCGAGATGCCATCTCGACGAAGGTCATCGAAGATGAGTCGGATTTTTCGCTTGCTGCCGATCATTCCTACGTAAGCCAGTGGTCTGTTCACAACATGAAACAAGGCTGCTTCGTCATGGTTATGCCCACGTGTGACGATGACGCAGAACGTGCTTTCGTCGAGTGGGAGTTGGTCAACAGTTGTGTCAATTGGACCGACAACCAGGTTCTCAGCAAACGGCAGACGTTTTGCGTTGCAGTAGTCGTCTCGATCGTCAGCCACGCAGACTCGAAAGCCCACTTCGTTCGCGAGCTCTGCAACTTTACAGCCAATATGCCCAGCACCGATGACGATCAAGCGGCAGCGTTCAGCATGTGGCAGGTAGGAAACTGCATCGACAACGTACGGATGAGGCCTCGCCGCTACCGGACGCAGGTTCCGAGAGATTGACGCCGAGATTGCTTCACTCGTTTTCGACGCGAGAACTTCTCCGACATCGTTAAGAAGAAATCGGCTTGGTGTATCTCCGTCGCGAATCGTTACTGCCTCGGTGCAGGACGTATCGTCTAACAGAGCCTGTAGCAGCGATTGGTAGTAGGTGATGTTGTCGCCACCTCGGATTGGATCGACAAGCATTGTCATGCGGCCACCGCAGATCAGGCCATCATCCCAGCCGTAATCGCGGTCCAACTGGAACGTCATGAGTTCGCAGCCGCCATTCTTCAGCAGAGCGATGGCGCGGCGTTTGACTTCGGCTTCGACACAGCCGCCGCCGAGGGTTCCAACCTGCGAGCCATCGCTGAAAACCAGCATGCAGGCTCCGGCTTTTTGCGGGGTTGAGCCGCGCGTTTCCACCAGTGAAGTGAAAATGCAGGACCGACCGCTTTCAGCTGCTTCGATAAGTCGTGACAGCACGTCTCGCAATCATCTTCTCCAGCCAAGTGCGTGTGGTTACAACAAAACGGCTACCTGGAAGTAGAACACTTCCTTCCCGATGCTGTGACTCCTTGTATCATCTTCAGCATGGCCAGCAACCAACCCTCATCAAAACCTTGCATCGGCGTGACACTCGGCGATGTCAACGGCATCGGCCCGGAAGTCGCAATCCGCGCGATGCTGGACGAACGCGTGCTTGGCGTTTGTGAACCTGTTGTCGTGGGCGACGTTGATATCTGTCAGTCTGCGGTCGACCTGCTTGGAGTAGCCGCTACTGTCCAGCGCCTGGATTCACCGACACCCATTACTCGGGATGGCTCCATCGCATGTTGGCAGCCGGATTCTGTTGAACCCGTAAAGCTGGACCCACAGCAGATCTCTGGCAGCGCGGGTCGGTTTGCTCATGATTGTCTGCGGTTGGCTGCTCGGGCTGCGAAGCAGGGGCAGTTCGCCGCGATTTGCACCGCGCCGCTGAATAAGGCTGCATTGGCTGAGGCTGACGTCCATTTTCCCGGTCACACAGAGATCCTTGCGGACGAATTTGGCGTTAGTGACTTTGCGATGATGCTGCACTTGTCGGATGAATCGCTGCGGGGAATTCGGCAACTGATTGGTACGCACGGAACCGCCCCGCATGGTCTTGCAATCGCCCACGTCACGTTGCACACGTCAATTCAAAGTGTGCCCGAGAGTCTGACAAGCGTCGCCATTGCAGAGAAGATTCAGCTGGTTGATCGTTTTCTCAAGCGCCTTGGCATAGACAAGCCGCAGGTTGCTGTTTGTGCGTTGAACCCGCACGGAGGGGAAGGTGGTTTGTTCGGTTCAGAAGAAGGCGCCATCGTTGAACCCGCAGTGCTGGCGGCGAAAGGGCAGGGGGTAGACGCGTTCGGGCCGTTTCCGACCGACACACTCATTCGCCGCGCGATGCAGGGGGAGTTTCAGGGCGTGGTTGCCATGTACCACGATCAGGGGCACATTCCCGTGAAACTCATTGGCTTCGACCGAGCCGTCAACGTGACGCTTGGTATTCCGATTGTCAGAACCAGCCCGACGCACGGAACCGCGTTTGACATTGCGTGGCAGGGCCAAGCCAATGCGGAAGGAATGATCGAAGCCATGCAACTGGCCGCGCAGCTTGCGGTTGGTTCTCTGCCGCCAGTTTGAACTCGAACCGGTAGAATCAGCGGACTAACAGTTGAATCATGGCTTCCTGATTCATGTTTTCCATGCCGGTGACAGCGGCGAACGCGAACAGAGCGACGAAGAACATTCCAGCACACACGAATGTCCCGAGTGTTGCCCCCAGCGGTAGTTCCGGATGCTTCCGATGGGTCTTAATGTGCCGAGGTGTTTCAACCGAGTGGTATCCCGGGTTCCATTCGGTGCCGTCTTCTGTGACCAGTTTGGTTCGGGTCAAAGAAAGCAGATAGAACCAGGCAGACACGCTTCCGATGCCGGCAAGAACCACCCACCAAGGCAAGCCTGGGGCATCGTTCATGTTGATGGCTTGTCCGCTCTTGAATGCCATGGTCGCCCCGAATACGGCGAAGGCATTGTTAAAGAAGTGGAAGAGAATCGGTGCCCAAAAACTTCTCGTGGCGACGTAAAGAACATGCATCACGATTCCAAGCGGGATCACAGAAACAGCATGCGCTGGATGGACATGGGCCATACCAAACAAAATTGAGGTCATCACAATTCCGCTCACCAAGCCGTATCGGGCAGTGAGGCCGCGGCCAATGATTCCGCGGAAGACGATCTCTTCTGCAATTGCCGGGACAATGGCCATGGCAAACAGCATGAACGGGAATTGGACGTTGGTAACGATATCGCCCATCTGAGACATCGTGTTCATCTCGTCCATAAACTTCAGGGCGGGGAGAACAGCGGTGATCTTTGACCAGCCAAGAAACGCAACGTCGTAGAAGGCTCGCGAAACCATAGTGGCTGGCAGAACGAGGCCAAGAATCGCAAACAGGTGAAGAACGCGAATTGGGGCCATGCTGAAAACGCGATGCTTCGCAATCCACGCGCAGGCGGCTGCAGCAAAGAGTGCCAGCAGTAAAACGCAGCCCTGTGATCCGACCAGCATGCCCGTGAGCTTGCCGGCCTTGTCTCCGGCTTTCACGAAAGCTGTAACCGCCAGCAATACAGGCAAAGCGATGAAAACCTGGCTCAACGGAAACGCACCGGTTAGCAGCAATCCGCCAAACAAGCCAGGCTGCGGTATCGGTTCGGCATCACCAGCATTGTAGATCGGTTCGATCGCAGGTGCCGGTAGGCTGGGCGAGCTACCAACTGTGTAGGGATTGCCGGAATCGGCGGCAGTGGGCTGAGGCGTGTCCACAATGTCGCGGGTGTAGTCAGTCACAGTCGGCTCGTATGGAATATGGGGGCGAACTTCAGTCGGCTGCTGGATTTTTGTGAGGGAGAGATGCCGAGCGACCGGCCAATCTCCGCTACACTATCAATCTGTAAGTAGTCTACAGGTCCAAACCGAAGAGAACAGTTCGCAGGGCCGCGAACATTCCTGGCAAAGCCAACGTCGCCTAAGCCTATCCGGATCAGTCCACCACGTTGCCTCAATGGAACACAGAACGGAGCTGTGCCCTGCGGGTGAGACAATTTCAGTGTCAGAGACAGACGACGGAAATTCGAAAAAGCGGATGTATTGTGCGGGCTGTAACGAGCTGTTCGCAACCTCCAACGTCTGCCCGCGATGTGGTCAAGCCCCCGCGCCGTCTGATCAGTTTGGTCTCGATGACACTTTGCTGATGACGCGAATCGGCGACATCGAAAGCGAAACACTTCTCTCCAATAAAGATCACGAGACGCTCGACCTGGCTGGAAGAGACTTGGGTGTCTACAAGTGCCAAACGTTGCTGGGCGCTGGCGGCATGGGACTGGTGTATCTCGCGAAGCACAAGCAGCTCGAACGCGAATGTGCGCTGAAGGTGTTGTCGCCGCAGTCAATTAGTCGGGACATCGACTACGTTCAACGGTTCGCTCTCGAAGGTCGATCGGCCGCAGCGTTGAACCACAATAATATTGTGACGATTCACGCAATCGGTGAAGAAGACGGCCTGCATTTTATTGAGATGGAATACGTCCCCGGGCGATCACTTCAAGCACTGGTGGACGATCAGGGAATGCTGGCTGCCGACCGAGCAACTTCTGTGGTCGCCAGTATCGCCGATGGACTTGCTCTCGCGCATCAGCAGGGAATTGTTCATCGCGATTTGAAACCAGACAACGTGCTGATGACGGCCAACGGCGTTCCAAAGATTGCTGACTTCGGTCTGGCGAAACGCGTAGTTGCGGACAATGGAAAACGGTACCTCGCGGGAACTCCCAACTTCATGGCGCCGGAGGTGTATCAGGGAGAAGCAGCGACACCTGCGTCAGATGTTTACTCGCTGGGTGTCTGCTACTTTCTGCTGTTGACTGGTCGGCTGCCTTATCACGGAAGTTCGTTTGCAGATCTCATGCATACGGTTCTCACCGATCCGATTCCCAGCGCTAGGAGGTACAATCGAGCTGTCACACTTGAGATGGCCGAAGCGCTGAACCTGTTGCTTGCGAAGGGACCATCAACAAGGCCACGAGACGCGTATGCGGCTGCTCATCTTTTGCGGGCCGTCCTTGGTTCGGTTCAAGCTGTTGAATCGCTTTTGTATGAAGCGTTCGAGCACGAGACCGGTCTTGTCTGGGAACGTGATGGAGAGCAATACACGGTTCACCTGCAATTCAACAATGGTCGCGGGCAGCGAGTCATTGTGGAGACCAGTGGGCACTCTGCCAGCGAACGCCTGCTGTTGATCTACAGTGTGTGCTGTAAGGCTGACACACATTACTACGAAGCCGCCTTGCGGATGAATTCAACAATGCTGCATGGCGCGGTCGCGATTCGCGATATTGATGGTGAGGCCCATTTTGTCACAGTCGATACCTATCCCCGCGGAACCGTGAATGCCGACGAAATCCGCCGCAGTGTTTGGGAAGTCGGAATGCGAGCCGACGAAATCGAACGAAAGCTGACCGGTCTCGATTTGAACTAAGAAGCGTTCTGCCCGAAGGTTCATCGGGAGCCCATTTGGAACACGGCGGCACCGAGGCTGATTACTGGCTTTCCTATGGTTCTTGGCTGAAAAACGGTGAAATACCACTCGGATGCCGGCAACTTTCGCCGGATTGATGTTGACCGATTTGGCCCTAGCAGAGACCGTTCTCGTTCAGATTCACATTCGCAGGAAGCGACTATGTTTGGGAACAAGGAAGCCACCCAGTTGAAGCTCGCACGGGAGCTGTTTGAAGAGCTGGGGCGACATCTCAACACACCGATTTCGCTACGCTTATGGGACGGCTCAACGGTCGCACTTGGGGAAAGTGTGGAACCGGGTCTGGAGTTTTCCATAAAGAGTCCCGGAGTCCTCGGCGCGTTGGTTCGCAAACCTACGCCTGACAATCTGCTGCGGCACTATGCACTCGGCTACATCGATTACCACGGCGCGGACTTGGTGACGTTGATTGAGAAGGCCCGAGTAAAAAACTCGCGTAGTCGAGCGAAGAAGTTGCCGAAGTCTCTCATCGCACGGACCGCACTTTCGTTCGCAACGACGAAGGGTGAAGACCTGAATGTTACGCACGAATATCAGGGAGACGAAACCGGTCTGAATCGTGAGCAGGCGGAGAATAAGGATTTCATTCAGTTTCACTACGACGTCAGCAACGACTTCTACAAGCTGTTTCTCGATCCCAACATGCTGTATTCGTGCGCGTACTTTCATGACTGGGACGAGACGTTAGAACAGGCGCAGCTCAACAAGCTGGATATGATTTGCCGCAAGCTGCAGATGAAACAAGACGAAACGTTTTTGGACATCGGCTGCGGTTGGGGCGGCCTGATTTGCTACGCCGCGCAAAACTATGGTGTGAAAGCTCACGGGATTACGCTCTCAGAAGAGCAGCTTGCATTCACGCTTGAGAAGATCGAACGGCTGGGCCTCTCTGATCGCGTGACTGCGGAGCTCTGTGACTACGCAGATGTTGAAGGCCCGTTCGACAAGATTTCCAGCATTGGCATGGTCGAGCATGTAGGTATCGACAACATGCAGGCCTACATGCAGAAGGTTCGAACACTGCTGCCGGACCGTGGCATGTTCTTGAATCATGGGATTACTCGGCCGGCCAAGAAAAGCCAGAAGCAGTTTCGACGCATGCGGCCTGAGCAGAGGCTACTTGCCAAATACATCTTCCCAGGCGGTGAACTGGATCATATCGGTCACATGGTCGAAAGCATGGAGGCTGTCGGTTTTGATGTTCACGACGTCGAAGGCTGGCGCGATCATTATGCGTTGACCTGTCGTCGTTGGTGTCAGCGGTTAGAACAGAATCGTGACGAAGCGATTCGTCAAATCGGAGCTGAACGGTATCGGATGTGGGTACTGTATCTTGCTGGTGTGACATTCGCTTTAGGCGACGGAAGTGCTCGGATTTATCAGACAGTCGCCACACGCCATAAATCGAAAGGGATCAGCGGCATGCCACCAACCCGCGAGCATCTCTATTCATCCCGCCGCGCTGCGTAACTCAACCGAGTTCGTCACTCAGCCCGGCGGTAGGGGTGGTTTGGTCGGATTTTGCCCAATTCTGGTATTCGTTCGGCTTGGTTCCAATCCGTGGTTAATTCTGTGGATAGGGAACGGTTTCCCGGCTGAGGACCGATGATCACACTCCAAGAACCAACCGGACAGGCGATTAGCGATTATCTCGTGTCCCTCGCTGATGCACCGTTCAATTACGACGCGATTGGTTGCGTTAAACGAGGGACCCCAAGCGGGTTCGTACGAGACGAGTCCGTTTTGCGTTTGGGCTCTGGAGAAGCTGCTTTCGAATCTGCCTGTGACGGAATTCGAAGCTGGACGAATTTTCCCAAGACGATGGTCTCGATGGTTCGGCTATCAGACGCCATCGAAGTGGGAACGACCGTTGCGGTCGTCTGCTACGCTGCAGGGGTCTGGACTGCTAATCCCGCCCGCATACTGGCGACACACGATGAGGTCTGCGGTGATGTGCGGAAGTTCGGTTTCACGTACGGCACTCTCGCCGGACATGTCGAACGTGGCGAAGAGCGGTTTTGCATCGAATGGGACTTGGCATCTGACCAGGTGACATACCGAATCATTGCGGTGTCTCGTCCGAGTCACCCGTTTTGCTGGATTGCCTATCCTTACGCTCGCCGGATGCAGGCGAAGTTTCGCCAGTTATCCGGTGAGGCGATGCAGGCCTTTGTCGCGGATCGAGTGCCTGCCACGGAGTTGAAAGAAACTACGCGATTAGTAGAGGTCTAAGGCTTGGACCTCGCTTGAACGCCGTCTGCGAGACGATGGGCTTGCACGCGGCAACTCCAACACCGCACCGGAAAAACAGTGGAGTGAATCGCGTTCTAATCGGCTTCCGCTTGTTCCGTCCACCAAGAACAAAACTCGTCGAATTCAATTGAGCCATTGCCGTCGGAATCGATCACGTCGAATCCCAAGCGACGAGCAATGTCCTCCATGTCCGAATTCATGGCGTCCAACAGTTCACAGAACTCGCCGAAGTCGATGTGTCCGTTCTTGTCACGGTCGAAGTGATTGAAGGTCTCTTTGAGTTCTTCTTTGTTCATGGTTTGCTCTGTGATGCTGGTGAATCTTGCTTCGCAGTGTAACAAAGCGAAAACGGTTCCTGCATCTCAGCAAACCATCGACAGTTCTGAGGGCCAACTAAGCCGACGATCAAGGCGCTGACTTCAAGTAGCCCTGCCAATCGCTACTCGCGGTTCAACCGACTCGGTGTTGGAGCTGTTCGGTGGTCACTTTGTCGTCGCCAGCGTTGACTGTCGGGTGCGGGAGCGATTCGTCGTCTTCGCCATCAGGCGTCTTACGCAACGTGCCTTCGATGAGCGTGCCGAGGAAGCCGGACAGCAACGCTGGCAGCAGAATGACATCGGCAATGAGTGCTGCAGCAATGAGTGCTGCCATGAGCCAGCCGAACCGGCTAATGAGAAGTAGTTCAACTGGCATCAGCGTGAGCATGCCGAGGCCAATAGCAGCACTGGTTTGCAACATGGCCGGACCGCAGTGTTCCAGCGACCGCGATACTGCTTCCTGCCGAGTTGCTCCAGCTTCGATGTTTCGTTTGAACCACGTCAGCAGGTGCAGCGTGCCATCAACCGCAATGCCAAGTGCGACGGATGCTGTGATCATGGTTCCGATATCAATTCGAATACCGAAGTAAGATATCGCTCCGAAGACCGCGAAAACCGGTAGGAGGTTGGGGATCATGGTAATCACACCAGCCAGCGGGTTCTTCAGAAGGATCATCATTACGACAGCGATGATGCCGAACGCGAGTACGAAGCTACGGACCAGACTTTCGAGTACAGCCTGTTGCGTTCTGAGGAAAACTGGCACCAGGCCGGTAACCTTGTGACGCGTATTGGGGCTGCCAACCATCTTCAGTTCAGACTGAACAATGGTGTCGAGGTCGTCCATCAGGTCGGCGTAGTCGAGGTCACTCATGATCGCAACCTGAGCAGACACGCGCCAAACTTCGTCGTCTTTTGCGTCCTGACCTTTGCCGGTGCCCGGATCGATCGCCAGGAACGAAGCTAGCCCTTCAATATTGTCATTGTCCGACTCTTCATCGTCCTCATCGTCGGAGCGATCATCGCTACCGATTCGATTCTTATTCAGGAGACGATAGACCTTGGATTCAAAAGCGTTCGAAGTTCGGATGTACTTCATTCGTTGGAATGCGTTGGCGTCGCTGCCGGGGACTTCGGTCTCAGGCTGCAGCGTGGCAAACGATACAGTGCCACTAATCTCTTTGTGGTCCTTAATCTTCTTTTCGATACGCCGCAGGATTTCCACGCGTTCCAGAATCTTCAGTTGGCTCTGAGCTTCGGAATCAAACCGAACAGTGATATCGACCGGGACAATGCCGCAAATATTCTCTTCGATGTACCGATAGTCTTTCACGATTCGGGATTCTTCTGGGAAGTAGCGAATGACTTTCGTCTCTGTCTTGAACCAGTGCAGTCCGGCCGTACAGACAATTCCGACCACCGCGCAAGTTGCGATGATGGAGATGTTGTGGCGAGAAATGAGCTTCCCCAAGTGATTCCAACTGTCGCTTTTTAGCTCGGCTTCGCCCGGAGATCGCGACTGCCAGTACAGCATGAGTGACGGCAGGCCGAGTAGCACAACGACAAGCGAGATGATGCACCCGATGGCTGAATAGATTCCGAAATGTCGGACCGGAATCAACGAACTGGAGCACAACGAAATGAGTCCAATGGCAGTCGTCGCACTGGCCAGCATACAAGGCTTCGAAGCTGTCTTTGCTGCTTCGATGACGGCTTTGAAGTTGGCTTCAGAACCTTCGCCTTCCTGAGCCGCATGTCGCCAATAGTTCGCGAGGTGAATCCCGGCCGAGGTGGTTAACACCATCAGCAAGGTTGGCATCACCACAAGAACCATGTTCATGTAGGCCCCGGTAAGCGGAATGAGCGACATGGTCAAGGCGACTGTGTAGCCAGAGACGATCATCACCAGGATCGCCAGTCGAGCACTGCGAAGCAGAATGAATGAGAAGACCACGCTCACGAGGAACGAAAACAGAATCGGCGACCGGTGAATTGGATCCCAAACTGGGAACGATGGATCCCACGCGGCCTTCTTTACTGACTGGTTGAGTTGCCCACTAGCGACAAGGCGTCCGCCCAATCGGAGAGCAGATGGGGCGATCCCAACGGCTTCGGCAGTGTCTCGAATAACATCGACTGCGAGGCTTCGGTCTTCAACGCCGGCTTCTGTCAAACCAACCGCCAAGGCTGCGTGCGAGCCTGCGTGGAAGAAGCAGTCTTCGATCATCAACGCGCCGGTTGGTTCGGCAGAGGTTGCTCGGCCACGCATGGCTTTTGCGAGTTGCATTAGCCGATCGATGGTTGCCTGGTCTTTGTGCATGCCGTCCCATCGGACAGCGACATCGTACGGCGGCTGAGTGACGAGATAGTCTTCGAGCTCTGCGTTGTCTTCATCGACAGAATCAATTTCCGGAAGCGTTGGCGTAACCCAACTGGAATCCTCTTTGGTTTCGACAACCTGGAGATCGATTTTGAGTTGTTCGGCAGCGATCTTCTTCAAGTCGTCGATTAAGAACCGTCCACGTGCGATGCCCGATTCAGTTAGACGTAACCGCAGCGGGCCTTTGCCCAACAGCATGCCTTCAAGGCGATCAATTTGTTCGACCAGTCCGACCCGCTTCATGCGCGCCATGAGTCGGTTGGGGGTGAGGACCTCGGCGATGTATGGCGAGCCACCTTGCGGAACGCCGTTTGAATCGGGAATGCCTTCCAGCTGAATCGCAAGCTGTTCGATACGCGGATCGCCGAGACTACATTCGTCCCAGGTCAGGAGCATTCGGTCCTTCTTTGGGAACATCTGGAGGAACTCGTCCAACGCGATCGCCTGTGGATCGTCGCCCGGCAGCCACGATGCGACGTCGTTCCGCATCTCCATGCGGGTCAGCAGCCACAGCGAAGGAGGAAGAAGAAGTACCATTGCCGCCAGGATCCAGACGGCAATTCCATGCCCCCAGCGGTCGCGTTTTTCCAGTAGGTGTGGCATGCGGTTGAGCAGCAGGTTCGAACCATCAATGATCGATGCCGAACGAGCGCCTCTATATTTCTTTCTCGATGTACAACAACGGATTTCGGCCGTCAGCAGTTTTGCCGATTGTGACTGTTGTACGCCGGGAGATGTGATCGAATGATGCGGATCGAAGTAGAAGTCCTCGAACCTATACAGCGGATTCTAACAAAAGGTTCCGGTGCGCAAACCCGTGACAAGTTTGCCGGGGGGACAATTCGCGTACTTTCAAGCAGAACCACTTGAAGACTTTCCCCAGTTTGACGTTATTTACCGTATCGGTGGAATCGGAACCCGTCTTACCGGATTTGTCTGACGCGGCATCGTGACTTTGGCTGCGGTTTCCCGATAATCAATGTGAACTCAGGACCTTCGGGTAGACTTTAACGGTAGCTTCTTCCACTCGGGAAAACAGATGAGTGATTCGGCAGCACAAGCAATGCCACTCGCCACCGCTGCCAAGCGTAAGCGAGCGCGCGTGAAGCCGCTGCCTGAAACTGACGAGCCTGTGCCCATTGGTGAATCGCTCGGAAGCTACGACGCTCTCGCTGTCTACTTTTCATTCCTGTTTCACGCGCTGGTTCTGGGAGCCGTGTTGCTGGTTCTCTGGCTGCTGGACATGTTTTATCTCCAGGACTACACACCAGTAGATCCCATCCGTGCAGCGCTGGCGGACGAGACTGTCCTGGACGAAGACCCGCTCACGGAAACTCTTCCCCTTGAGATAACCACCGCGCAGACGATGGAGATTCAGGAAGACTCAGCCGTTTCGATTGCACAAGCGATTAGCGAGCAGTCTTTAGAATCCGCGCAGGTCATGGACATGGTGAGCGGTTCCAAAGGGAACGATGGTGAGGCTGGTCTGTCCGTTTGGTTGCCAAAGGGTGGTAACGCTGTGACGAAGGGCAGCTTTACCGCATGGACTGATCCGGAGAACCCCAAGGAAGGTCAGAAGTATTACATCATCATTGAAGTGAAGCTTCCGGCCCGCGTGAAAATTTATCGCCTGACCGATCTGTCAGGCCGAGTCGTGGGTTCGGACAACTACAGGCAGACGCTGCCGTGGGACAGTACTCGCGGGACCTGGCCGTCGATGTTTAAGGATGGTCGGTCTTACCGAGTCCGGCGCACCCAACGTATTCGTGTGAAGGAAAACAAGATTCAAACCAGAGTCGAAGTTCCTGGTGCAGCGAACAAGGTTCTCGACATAATCACCATCCGCTCCGACACGCTAAAAGAAGAGCAAACAATTGAACTGCGGTTTGGCGAGAGCCCCGCAGATCGCGAGCGACGGCGAGCAGCCGGAGGCGCTGGTGGGCTTGGTGGCGCAGGCGGTGGTCTGGGTATGGGGAAACCGAAGTAGCTGACTTGGTGCTGTCACTTCGGCGTTTGAGTATCAGATTTGACGCCGATGAGAACGCGATTCTTTGAAGTGATTCGCGGAGAGATTTCATCCCAGCGAACTCGATAGCCTGCAGCGTCAAGCCGGTATGTTCGATCGACATCAATCGCAACGTCAGCTCCCAGTACCTTTTTCAAACAGTCGGGAGACGGGTGCAATCGATGCCTGCGACAGCACGGTAGTAAAGCGACCGATCCACCTAGCTCAATTGCATGTTCGATGCAGTAGTCGGTGCGTTTTCCACAAGCGTGGACTCCAAGAATGGCAGTCCCGGGCTCTACATACTCCATTGTTTTCTTTAACGGCGCTTCGACGTAGCGCAGTTTTGGTGCGGTCCATGGTGCTACCGACTGGGCGGCTTCAAGAACAAGATCGAAGCTCTCGGGGCGGGTGCGATCCAGCAGGCAAACGTTTTCTACCTTCCGTTCGAACATGGCGAACAGAACGCCAACCAAGCCGTGGCCGCAGCATAAGTCGGCAACCGATGTGGCCTTCATCCGATTCCGAACGCAGGCGTAGAATTCGAAGCTCTCAAGAACCTCTTTAAACGGCATCGCCCGGCGTTCACACATGGCGCGGGCGAAGACGGATGACAGGTAGTCACCGGGGAACCACCGGATGTCAGACTGACGGAGCTTCTCTCGCGAGGCTGCCTTCTTCGTGAACTCTGGCTGATTGAATTGTTTCAGGAAACGAAACGGCTGTTCGGTCTCTGTTTCCGCGTCTGGCGTCATAGTCATTGAGAAACATCACCCGGAAAAACTACCCGCATTGCTTGTTGTACTTCCACGCTTGTGAGGCAGGCGGTTTGGCAACGATAGCAGCAAGGCAGGGTGACGTCTCGTGACGTGTGTAGGGCAGACTTCAGAGTTAGACGTAAATCAGCAGGCTTGCGGCAACTGCTGACAGTGCCGCGGTCACAAGTGCGGCAATTCGTCGCCGTCTTTGCTCATCTCGCTGGCTTAAGGCGTACTCGAGGTGAGCGATTCGTTCGTAGCGTGACATGGTGGGCTCAGGTGGGAAGAAGGTGGAGGAGGGGAAGCATCTGCCCAGAGGTTAGAACGCTCTAGCAGCGTTCCAACCACAATTCGTGCGTGATTTTGGCACCGCAGGAATTGAGAAAAAGCGATTCTCAGGCGGGTTGGCCTAAAGCCAGCTGGTAGGCAGTGATTCTCTGAGCGTCTGGCGTTCTGCTTACGCAAAGTGTTCGCGAAAAGCCTTGGCAAGATCGCGTCGGCCGGATGAATCTACGGCTTCGCGAACTCGGTCTTTGGTCGCCATATCAAATCGAGACGGAGACAAAGCCTGGACTGCGGTCGCGGCGTCGTGTCCGTTCTTCTCAATAAGGTTGACGAGATAGTCGACAGCGATCGGCAACCGAGACAGTCCAACACTCATCAGCAAAGGCTGACGGATATCTGAATGCAATTTGTCTGCAGCGGCAATCAGGCGACGCACGGCTTCTTCGCTCCTGGATTCAGCCAGAGCCAAGCCTGCTTCCACGGCCAGGTTTGGGGTCTTGTTTGATAGGAACTTTGAGACGAACTCAAGCGAGTGCGAATCGCGATACTGCATCAGTCCAGACAAACACGCACCGATTACTTCAATTCGCGAGTCTCCCGTTAGGACCTTCATTCGGAGAACGGGTGCTGCGGCCATCAGCCCGGTCGAACCAAGTGCTCGGGCAGCATGTTCGCGTGCTGGATACTGTTTGTCGTTCAGTAGATCCACCAGCGCGAATAGCATTTCGTTTTGTGATGCCAGTGGTACGTCAATCAATCCGTATGCGCAAGCGCCTCTAACGTGTACCGCCGTGTCTTCGTAGCCCGATGGGGCACCGTAGACGGGTTCCATCTGCACGTACTTCATGCCCTCGAGGTAGAACTCCGGGTCATCGAAACGTTGCCGGTTCAAAGCTTCAACCAATGGCAACTTTGCGCGGCAGTTTTTGTCCTTATCTGGTGATTCTCCCGGTTCGATGAGGAACCGCCGATAGGCTGCCAACAATTCTTCGCGACAATCACCCGGTTCGAGATCGACAACGGCCCTCGCCGCCATCTCAACAATCAGGCTTTCTCGTTCGTTCAACGCGTGCTTGATCGCAGTCAATAACTCGTCACCGACAAGCTCTTGAGTCGCTTGCTTCAAGTCGTACATCCGCGCTTCAACTGTTTTTCGTTTTGCAGCCATTCTTCCAGTCTAAACGAATCTCAACGCTGGCATTCAAACCAAGCATTTTCGCGTAGGCTCAACTTACGCGATGCCCTACCATTCGGCCTGCTGGCCTCTTGCACGACCCCATCCGACGGACCTCCAAGCCCAGAGATTGGCTTAATGAAATTCCCGACACCATTCTTTCGATGGCGACCTCACCCGTGGCATGGACTAGAAAGCGGTCCTGCTCCGCCAACGCACGTGAATTCCTATATCGAAATCACACCGTACGACCTGGTGAAATACGAGATCGACAAGACCACGGGTTACCTGCGCGTTGACCGGCCGCAGCGGACTTCGTCGCAACCGCCTGCACTCTATGGGTTCATCCCTCGAACTTATTGTGGTGACCGTGTGGGCAACATGATGCCGGAAGCGAAGTGTGGTGACGGCGACCCGCTGGATATCTGCGTTATTTGCGAACGTCCCATTTCACGCGGCGAGATCATTGTTCCTGCCCGTGTAGTCGGCGGTTTGCCAATGTGTGACTACGGCGAAGCAGACGACAAGATTATAGCGGTCATTGAAGGTGACCACATGTTTTCCAGCGTCCATGACATCAGCGAACTGCCCGAAATTACCGTCGAACGACTTCGTCACTACTTTCTGACATACAAATCGATTCCGGGCGAAGACGATCGAGTCTCCATCGGTCCGGCCTACGGACGCGAACGGGCTGAAGCAATCGTGAACGCTGCTATCGCCGACTACGAAGACGAATTTGGATCGTAACAAGCGTCCGCGTGACCGGGTCCGACTTGGTAGCGCGGCGAGCGGATACGCGGGCGGCGGTCCTTGGTTTGCAGCGTCGAATTGACGTGCCCTGTTGATTCAGGTGGCATCTACTTAGACGTAGATTAAAAGGCTTCCGGCAACCGCGGACAGTGCCGTGGTGACGAAAGCTATTATCCGACGACGTTTCTTTTCGTCGCGTTGACGCAGTGCGAACTCGAGGTGAGCGACTCGTGCGTAGTGGGACATTGAGGTGTCTCAGGCAGGTGGTCGTAGTTGTCTCTTCACACGACCGTAGAACGCAGCATCAGGGTTCCAACCACAATTCGCATTGTGTTTCGATCGCACAAGAATTGAGAAAACCTGATTCTCAGCTGGTTTCGAAAGCCGCAATCCAGAGACCGACTCCTCTTCGGTCCGGAGAATCGAGTCCGTTGTTTGCCCGGCCGCGCTGGTCCTCTTTCCGAACGCAAAGTGCTTTGGTCTGCGGTTGAAAACGCATGGGTCGTTCGCACCGTTGGCTGTTCTTTCGGTACAGCCATCACAAACTGACCGTCGTGACGATGCGGTAGTCACGTGCCTCTTCGCTGGCGTGTGGGACATGACGTCCTTGATTTCGAACGCGTTGTCTATGGCAAGGTCGCGGCTGTGGTTCTTGTCGCACTCTCTACGAAGTGAGAATCGGAAAATCGTGTGTGAGTCTTCTCGTGTGCTCTGCGGATAGATCGGGGCGAGGCGTCCACAACTTCAACTCGAAGAAGACAGACCGATGTTTCACTTCCCCAATTGGATCAACACATTTGCCCGCGGCTTGTTGTTCACGATGCCAGCGGTTGTCTGCTATTTCGGATGGATTGTGATTACGGCAACGGCGCCGGAGACAACACACATCGGTTACGCGCCGGAGCAGCCGGTGCCTTTCAGCCATAAGCTGCACGCTGGCAAGTTAAAGATGGACTGTCGCTACTGCCATACGACAGTTGAAACGTCGGCACATGCGGCGATCCCTCCAACTCAAACGTGCATTAACTGTCACAGTCCGGCGGACGGCAACGGAGCGGTTTCCCTGACCGCGGTTCATGCGAAGAGTCCGAAGCTGGCTGAGATTCACAAGAGCTGGGCGAATGACACGCCCGTGAAGTGGAAGCGAGTTCACGATCTGCCTGACTTCGTGCAGTTCAATCATTCTGCTCACGTGTTGCGAGGCGTGTCCTGTGTTAGCTGCCACGATCGCATCGATCAAATGGATGTCGTGTCGCAAACGAAAACGCTCAGCATGGCGTCATGCCTTGACTGTCATCGGAACCCTGAACCGCATCTGCGACCGCCCGATAAGGTCACCGATATGGATTGGGTACCGCCAAAACCAGCCGCCGAACTTGGTGCGCTGATTAAGGATCACTGGAACATCAAAGCAAATCAGAACTGCTCAACATGTCACTACTAGACCAAAAACCCAACACGAAGCAGTACTGGCGAAGCTTGGATGAACTCGCTGACAAGCCAGCCTTTAAGGATTGGATGTCCCGCGAGTTTCCATCAGCTGCATCGGAACTGCCGACCAACGTTTCGCGCCGGCGTTGGTTGCAGCTCATGGGGGCGTCTCTTGCGTTCGGCGGAATTTCTGGCTGCCGATGGGAGGCGGAAGAGTTCGCTCCGTTCACCGTGCGGCCTCAAAACCGAACCCCCGGAGAGAAACAGTATTTCTCCACGATGTGGGAAGTTGCTGGGGTCGCCCGGCCACTGACCGTGACGTCAATTGATGGACGTCCAATCAAGATCGAAGGAAACACCGAACATCCGGCTTCACGTGGAGCAACGTCTGCGTGGGATCAGGCAATGATCCTGTCGATGTACGATCCCGATCGGACGACCACGTTGCTGGAACGCGTGCGGAACGAATTAGTTCCGCGTAGTTGGGACGACTTCGACGGTGTTCTATCGAAGCGTTTGGCCGTCCACGAGAAAAGGGGCGGCGAGGGGCTGGCGATTGTTCGCGAGGTCACGTCATCACCTACGCAACTTCGACTGATGGCAGAAATACGAGAGAAGTTTCCGAAGGCCACGATCTGTCAGGTTGACCCCGCCAGAGCAGAGTATTCCACGGCGGTTTTGGGAACCGGCACTCGGGTGTCTCCCAACTTCGAACGAGCCAAAGTGATCGCGTGCTTCGATGCCGATCCCTTTGGTCAACATCCAGATTCGGTTCGTCTTGTTCGGAACTGGGCAGACAAGCGGGCCCCCGATGCAGAATGGATGAACCGATTGTATTGCTTTGAAAGCGATCTTTCACTTACCGGATCGAACGCTGATCATCGCGTTCCAATCCGATCAAGCGAGATTGCGACGGTTCTGTCGCAGATAGAACGAGGCCTTGATGAGCAGAGCGTCAAGCCGCCAGCGGAAGCCGATTCAAAGCTCGAACGCGTGGTTGCGGCGCTGATTGATGATCTGAAGACTCTTCCGGGAGAATCGATTTTGGTTGCGGGTGTGCAACAGCCCCCGTCGACACATGCCACGATTCACCGGATCAATTTCAAGTTGCAGAACTACGGATCGACCCTTGAACTGCTTGAGATTCCGGATGTTGACTCGTTAGGCATCGGTGAACTCGTTAAGCAGATTCAATCGAAGGAAGTAGAGACACTGTTCGTGTTGGACGCCAATCCAGCGTTCGGCACCGAGCAGTCCGACCAGTTCCGAACGGCGATGGCCCGGGTGCCGTTTTCGGTTCACTTCGGCGCTCAAAGGGACGAAACGGCTCGATTGTGCCGTTGGCATGTTCCACTTGCCCACGCGTTGGAGTCGTGGTGTGACGGTCGAACTTTCGACGGCACCATCACACTCGGTCAGCCAATGATCGCGCCGCTGTTTGAGGGCCGCTCGGCGATAGAGTGTCTCGCGAGGATACTCGGTCGCACGGACGAGCCTCGCGATTTGATTCGTGAGACCTTGTCGCTTACCGATAGTCGTTTTCGGGGCGAGAAGAACTGGCGTCGAGCGATACACAACGGTTTCGTGGACGAGATTGTGTTTCCGAAGAAGAACGACCGAGACCTGCCTTCGGTCGCAGAGTCGTCGTCAGGTCTTGACGCAAGTAGCGAGTTTGAGGTTGTGGTCCGGTTCTCCGGGACAACTTTCGATGGACGTTTCGCAAACAATGGCTGGCTGCAGGAAACACCAAATGCGATCTCGAAACTAACGTGGGACAACGCGGCGGTCATGAGTCCAGCCACTGCTCGAGATTTGAACGTCGCTCATGGCGAGATGGTTCGGGTTGAAGCAAACGGACGTTCTATTGAGTTGCCCATTTTCGAACTGCCAGGAGTTGCAAGAGGGTCGGTTCAGTTAGAACTGGGCTATGGACGCCCTGCAGCCGGCCATGTTGGTGGCTTGGTCGACGAGGGCGTCGCGCCAGTGGGTACCGACGTATCTGTGCTGTTGCCTGCTGATGGTTCAATGGTTCTGACAGATGTCGCATTCACGGCTCTGGGAACAAAGTACGACTTGGCGACGACGCAGGACCACTTTGCAATTGACGAGGTTGGGCTTGAAGCCATCGGTGCTCGTATCGGAGAGCTGGTGCGAACTGGCACTCTTTCCGAATACGAGCACCACCCGGATTTCGCACAGCACCGCGGCCCGCACCATCCGCCGCTGGAATCGCTGTGGGAAGAACAGTCCTACGACGGCCACGCATGGGGCATGTCGATCGACTTGAATCGCTGCATTGGTTGCAACGCCTGCATGGTCGCTTGTCAGTCGGAAAACAATGTTCCGATCGTTGGCAAGGATCAGGTTCTGGGCGGTCGCGCGATGCACGGGATTCGAATGGATCGCTACTTCGCCGGCGACCAGGAAGACCCCGAGGTCGCCCATCAACCTGTGGCATGCCACCACTGCGAAAACGCGCCGTGCGAACAGGTTTGTCCTGTAGCGGCAACGGTTCACAGTGACGAAGGCCTGAACGACATGGTCTACAACCGTTGCATTGGCACGCGGTACTGTGCAAACAATTGTCCTTACAAAGTCCGTCGGTTCAATTTCCTCGACTACAACGCGCCGTTGGAGGAGCCTGAGAAGGAACTGGTTCAGCTGGTAATCAATCCAGAGGTCACCGTTCGGAGTCGCGGCGTGATGGAGAAGTGCACGTACTGCGTGCAGCGAATTCAGGACACAAAGATCACGGCTGGAAACGAACGCCGTTCGATCGCAGACGGAGAGATTCAGTCTGCTTGCCAACAAGCGTGTCCTGCTCAGGCGATCGTGTTCGGCGATCTGAACGATCCAGAAAGTGCCGTTGCAAGAGCACACGCTGACGGACGTTCTTACGGAATGTTGTCAGAGCTAAATACGAAGCCACGAACGAAGTACCTCGCCAAGATTCGGAATCCGCATCCATGGTTAGAGGAAGAGAAAGACCACGGACATGGCGAAGCCAGCCACGGGCACGAGAAAGATGCACACGCCGCAACCCGGTCTCACGACAGTTCGCCTCGACAGGGGCGGCCGCAGCAAGGCGATCCTCTTCTTCCAATTTTGGGAGGGCACAACGGCCATGCGTAGCACCGAAAGATTCGCACCTGTTGGCGTACGTTCGCTCCGGTTGCCCGTTGAAGTTGGGGAGGCTTAACCGATGGCATCTGTCTCGATACAAGACATTGATAACACAAACATCGACCCGGCTATTCGCCCCGGTGTCGTGACCGGTGAGAATTCGCTTGGTTCGATTACAGATCAAGTTGCATCGCTTGCTGAAAAACCAACGGCGACGCGCGCGTGGAAGATCGCTTTCGCGATTTCAGTTTCCGCGACGTTGATGTTCTTCTCTTTGATTGTCTACCTGTTGGTGGC
>JBGCDN010000261.1:0-6003 GCA_045105495.1 Planctomycetaceae bacterium | reverse complement strand
CCGGTGATGTTCGGTTCTTCAATCAGGATGCCGAACTGGCGATCACGGTTGAGCCGATTGACGGGACCAAACAATATCGCGATCGCGATGGCAACGGTTACTGCGTCATGCTGCAACTGCAGATGCCTGACGATGTTCAGTACTCGCTGGTCTACGTGCCCGAGACTGGCGAGCACGGAACCTGGACTGAAGTAAAGAACGGACAAATTTTCTGCGGCGAAGACGATCTATCCCGGTCCGCCCCGAGTGTTCTGTCTGAGATGGAACCATGGAATAGCCGCCGGCAGGAAGACTCAAAGCGAATCTACATGATTGGCTTCCAGGACAAAGACCCGGACAAAGCGGCTTCTCTCAGCGAAATTGGCCTAGAGGGCGTGATTTCCGCCAACATGCCGGGCAGCATCTATCCGCTGATGGCCACGGGCGAATTTGCTGGTTCGCTAATTCACTCACCCAATATTTACGACTTCCCCGCATCCATGCAGATCGCCAGATCGCTCGGTGGAGACGCGTTGTGGGTACACAATCAGGAACCGGTTCACTTCAACGACCTATGGATGGATGACCGCGCGAGTATGCTGCGGTTGCCGGGTGTTGTGGCCTGCAGTCCGGATCGCGACATGCTGACGGCGATGTGCGAACACGCCAAAGACTGGAACCGAACGCGATACGCTGACTAAGGGAACTTCCGGTTCCATCGGGTGCGGCGGCGATGTTGGGACGGTGGTACTCGTTAGGTTTCTCGCCGCAAGGTTGGCTTTGAACGAAGCGCCTATCGACCTTCGCCAAACGTGGTTCTTACGGTTGTTCGGTCGGAACTTCGTTCTTGATGGCTTCCACAACGATGCCGCCGAACTTGAAGAACTTGTGAAGTGGAGTGAACCAAAATTCGTTCTTCCAGCCCAGTCCTGCTTCGCCGCAAGCTTCTTCGAACTCTTTGCGATTGATCGTCCGACAGTGCCATGTCCGGCTTGTGAAGGCTCCGGCCAGGTTGTCTTCAGTAACCAGCATCAGGATGCTTCCGCCCGGCTGAAGCACGCGTTCAAATTCGCTTAACCCAGGTGCAGGGTCGGGAAGGTGTTCGATGACCCAGCCACAAGTGATGCAGTCGAATGATTCATCCGCGAACGGAAGTCGAGTCATGTCTGCGGTGATGTAAGCCGGACGTGTACTCTTCAACCGACTTCGCGCACGGCGAAGCATTTCGGGGGAGAGATCAATTCCGACCAGCCTTGCATCAGGGTGCCCGAGTTTGAGCAGATGGCCCAGAATCTGGCCGGCTCCAGCTCCGATATCCAGGATGTTTTTAAATCGCGATACGTCGAACTTCTTCGATTTCAGCAGCTGGCCGACTAGAGGTTCGTGCAGTGAAACCTTGCTCGCGACAGACAGGAAGGCGCCGGCCGGGCCGTCGTAGTGTTCAGTGACCCGTTCTTTCGACGACGTCGATTTGCGTTCGACGAGTTTTCGAAATCGTTTCTTTCGCTTCGGTTTGTCTGAGCTGCGGTTTTCGGTGTTCAGCATCTAGCAGTTTTTCGGTTGGATTCAGTTCCAAGCTACGTTTTCGTAGCCACGTGAGTTCCTACGCAGAATGGATCGTCTGCGTTGCATCGGCCCCGTACTTTGCAGGGTAGGGTCCCCGGGCAGATTTATGCAAGTCCTTTGCCGGACGGCTGTTAGTCAAGTGGCTGGCTTGACGAAACGCCTACTTCGCCGTCACACTGCCCGATCAAATTGAACGCGCCAGAGACCGGAATGCCTCGCAAAATTGCTATCGAAAACGCCGCCGACGTGGATTCGGCCGTCAGCGAGGCGATAAGTCATCTGAACGCGGGCGCCGTGGTCGTTTTGCCAGGGACAACCAGTTACGTCTTGGCTTCTTTGCAGTCCAAGGCGGCGGTTCACCCAGAATTTTTCGACGCGAAGACAACACAACTTGCTGTTCTTGGAGCCGAAGCGGCTGGCGACCTGATCCCCAATATGCCGGATCGTTTGTCTCGGCTACTAGGCCGCTGCTGGCCAGGTCCGTTGGCTGTGGATGTCAGTGCAGACGTTGGCGCGAACGTCCCACAGGACGTATCCGCCGATGGAACCGCCCGGATTGTCGCGCCGGAACACGCAGTGGTGCAGCAGTTGCTGAGCTTGCTTCCAGAGCCGTTAGTGCTGGTGAGTCCAAGCGACCGAGTGATCAGCTGCGAGCAGGCAGGTCAGGTTTGGCCCGAGTGTGAGCTGCTGCTCGACGCGGGTCCACCGACCTACGACGCGGGCTTGAGTACTGTCGCAGTCCCCGATTCGGGTTTTGAGGTTGTCGAAACAGGGATTCTTAGTGAGCAAGCGATCGTCCTAAGTGCTTGCAGGATCTATCTTTTCGTCTGTACCGGGAACACTTGCAGAAGTCCGCTGGCTGAGGGGCTGTTTCGTAATCTGCTGGGAACTCGGTTAGAATGCGAGCCCGAAGCTTTGACTGACCGAGGGGTTCTCGTCCAATCAGCGGGGTTGGCCGCGGCGACCGGATCTGCGGCGAGTTCTGAGTCTGTTGCGATTCTGAGCCGTCGCGGAATGGACATTGGAAATCATGTCAGCCAGCCTTTGACTGAATCATTGTTGGAGGCCAGCGACCATATCTTCACCATGACAAATAGTCATCGAACCGCGATTGTTCGGTTCCGTGCGGACATGGCGGATAAAGTTGAAGTCTTGAGGCGAGACGGCGATGACGTTGTCGACCCGATTGGCGGCGGAATGTCTGAATACGAACGCTGCGAAAGAGAAATTGAGGAAAGCTTGCTGGCGATTATCGATAAGCACTTTCCGGGAGCAGATTAATGAAGATAGGTGTCGCCAGCGATCATCGCGGGTTCCATATGAAGATGCAGGTGCTGTTGCACTTGGAGCAACTTGGTCAAACGCCAGTGGATTGCGGGCCAGATAGTGACGCCAGCGTCGACTATCCGGATTTCGCTTCCAAAGTTGCCGAAAGTGTGTCCAGCGGTGAACTCGATAGCGGCATCCTGATCTGCGGAACCGGTTTGGGAATGTGTATCACGGCGAATAAGTACGCCAATGTGCGAGCCGTTTCCTGTCATGACACGATGACGACCCGTATGAGTCGTTTGCACAATGATGCAAACGTCGTGTGTCTTTCTGCCGATCTGATAGGTGACTCGAACCTCGACGAAATGATCGAAGTCTGGGTGAACACAGAATTCGAAGGTGGTCGGCACGGCCGTCGTCTTGAGAAGATCGCAGAGATCGAGAACGGAAATGGACTCGGGTCCAAGTCGTAGAAAGTTCCTCCTCAGGTCTTTCGTTCGAACCATCTAAGAAACAGCGTTTGGAGTGAGTGTTAATGGATCCAGCAGCACTGAAGTTTGCAAAGTCACACGAGTGGGTGGGTTTGGACGGCGAAACGGCGACAATTGGGATTTCTAAGTTTGCTGTCGATGCATTGACAGACTTGGTTTATCTCGAACTGCCTGATGTCGGTGCGAGCTTCGATGCGGGGGCTATCTTTGGTGTCGTCGAGAGCGTGAAGGCAGCCAGCGATTTGTATCTGCCTGTGTCTGGCGAGGTCGTCGAGGTTAACGAAGCTCTGCCGGACGATCTGGGTATGCTTTCTGATGAGCCTTACGACGGTGGCTGGATCGTGAAAATTGAACTCGCCAAGCCTGAAGAGCTTGATGGTTTGATGGACAACGCCGCCTACACCGCACACTGCGAGAGCCAGTAGCGTTGTGGCTGCTGATTCGGCGTCGTCGATCGATCTCACGGTCGTTACAGAACCTGAAGCTCAATCAGGTTCTGACAATATGCGGATAGATGAAGAGCTGCTGAACGTAGCTGCTTCAAATGAAGTGAACACGCTTCGGTTCTATCAGTGGAGCGAACCTACGATATCGCTGGGGTACTTCCAAAAAGATGTGAGAGCTCCCGAGGGGCTTGAGCAGTTGCCAGTCGTGCAACGGCTTTCCGGTGGGGGCGCGATCCTGCACCATCACGAGCTGACCTATTCGCTGTCTCTTGGTCGGAGCCATCCGTGTGTCTTGGATCCGACGGGGATCTATCGCGTCGTACATGCTGCCATCATTGAGTGTCTTGGGGAGCTTGGTTTTGAGTGTTCTCTTCGAGGCGAAGCAGCAAGTGATCCGACCAACAAGTCTTTTCTGTGCTTCTCGCGATCAGATCCAAACGACATTGTCCATCGGGCGCATAAAGTCGTAGGCAGTGCTCAGCGAAGGCGTCGAGGCGCAGTCTTACAACATGGCAGCATTCTGCTTCGGACATCAGAGTTCGCCCCGGAAATACCGGGCATTGTTGACCTCGGCGGCGTACCGGCAACTGCTCTGGAACTTGCGGAGCGTCTTGAAAAGTTGATTCCACGGCATTTAGCTGTGCCATTGCAGTAGTGACCGGATGGTCATTGCCTTGGAGTCCGTTTTACGAACTATTCATGGCGATCAGGGTTGGTTTTGAGCCAAAAACAATGGTAAATTGGGGCCTGACGAGCTACTGGTTGACGACACTATTCTAAGTCGGCGCCTGGTTCTCATTGGCGTTCAGTAATGGAGCCGCTGCATGCAAGCTGAGTTGAAGGTTGTCGGGGGTAAGCAGAACAACCAAGTTGTTCCCCTTCCTCAGGGTAAATTCCTAATTGGGCGAGAGCAGGATTGTCATCTGCGACCGAACAGTGAGATGGTTAGTCGCCATCATTGCGTGTTCACGACGGATGAGTTCGGTATTCGCGTCCGAGACCTTGGAAGTACGAATGGAACTTTCGTCAACGGGGATCGGATTGAGAAGCAAGTTGTTCTGAAGGAAGGCGATAAGGTCGTCATCGGAACGCTCAACTTCGAAGTCGTTCTGAAGAAGGATGCTCCCGTTGTTGCAGCAGTGGTAGGCGCGGACGCAGTAGCAAGCGCGCCGCCAGTTGAAGCAGCTCCAGCGGCCGATCCACTTCCTGAAGCACCGGCAGCAGACAGCGGCAATCAGACGATGTTTGAGATGCCAGCAGTGACTGACGACACTCAGCCTGCGAATTCCGGCGACACGACAATGATCCCGGCTCAGCCGCAGCCGGCTGCACCGGCTCCTGGGTACCCTCAGCAGCCGATGCCTTATGCTCCGCCGCCGATTCAGTATCCGCCGGGCTATCCTCAGCAATACCAGCCACAGCCGATGTATCCGCCGCAATACCCTGGTATGCCACCGGGCTATCCGCCGCAAATGCCTGGCTATCCTGCTCCGGGCCAGATGATGCCGCAGCAGCCGATGCAACCTCCACCGCCTCAGCCTGCACCGGAAGAAGCAGCTGCCGAAGCCGATGAGGAATTCCCAGAAGTATCGCTACCGAAGCCAAGCGAAACGGGTGTCAAAGAAGACGCAAAACCGAAAGGGAGTGGTGGCTCAAGCAAAGACGAAGACAATCCATCTGGGTCTGCTGGCGACATCATTAAGCAATACATTCAACGGCGACCGAGCTAGCCATGGCAGAACCGACTGACACCAGCCGTCGCTATCGTGAATTCATCGATCTGCTTCCTCTGACGCTCGAGCTTGCCGGGCTTCCTCGCAGTGAGCAAGGCAAGTACTACACGTCAGAGCAAATCGAAGCTCGCCTCTTCACGGTCCGCCATGCCTACAGAGCCGCCCGTCAACTCGCGCGAGAGTTGGTGAAGGGTTAGCTAGCCCCTGTTCAGGGCGCGTGGTTGATCCGATCTGAGATGGCTCTTTTCTGCCACGGATCTTGACTGACTGCGTCGAGCTGGGCTTTGCACGCCAACTGCTCAAGATGCCGGCGGTCTCACGGCACGATCTCTGTGCTCTTCCTGCATCCGGTCCGGACTGCTCGGCTGATGCGCGCCCTCAGGAAGGTCACTTCAGCGACCGTCTGCTTGAGCTGGACCCAGCAGAATTGAGCTTCGACCGCAGATTTCACGCGGTATATCCCTCACGATCGGCCCTATTGCGCATCGTGCCTCTTCAGCCTGTTTTTCTTTGCTTGCG
>JBGCDN010000260.1:0-5257 GCA_045105495.1 Planctomycetaceae bacterium | reverse complement strand
AAGCCAAAACGAACTGAAAAAAAGGCACGAAAGAACCTACCGCCGCGTCGAAGTGCGAGTGCGAAATCGAAATCGCCACGGCCAAAGGAAACGAAGCAAGGTCGGTGGCTAACAGTCGGCATCGGAACCATCGCATGCATTGTCTTTGGCTACCTGATCATCGGAGCATTGAACAAAGATGAACCGAAGGAGTCGGTTGCGATACCAACTGATGAAACCAACGCAACCAGAGAAGCGACTGCAGAAACTACGACGCCGGAACCAAGCCCAACACGGTCTGGCACTAACTCTGTTCCTCCTCCAGCACCGCCTGCGATACCTCCGCCAAAAACATTTTTCACCGCTGCCGTCAACGCTCCACCGCGAACGAAGAAACAGCTAACGGCGCTGCCAACAGCAATCAGTCCGCTCGCCCCGGTTACCAACCCGCTGCCACTCCCCGGAGTACGATCGTGGACATTCGAAACAATTGCTTACAAAGACCGGACGTATCCTGCACTGAGCATTGATGCGAAACTGGTGGCCATGGGAGGGATCGATGGGAGCATCCGCGTCGTGGATATGCGAACCGCACGTTTGGAACGCCTGATCATAATGCCCGGCCAAGTCAGAAAACTGGAGTGGTTAGCTGACGGACAGACCTTGCTGACCTATGACGGCGCAACCGTATTCAGAGTGAACGTCGAATCTGGAAAAGTAACGCCAGAGCTTGGCCTGATCGGAGGTCACTGGTCGCTGAGCTCAGACCGACAACGGCTATATGCGATCCCAAGAGGTTCGAAAAAACTCAACGTATACGCCGTTACAGATTTCTCAATTACTGAAGAAATCGACCTATCGAGCGACCATGAGACGGTTCGAATCTCACGAGATGATCGGTTGTTGGCAACGTCCTCGACTAGGACAATCGACGTCTTCGAGAACACACGACCACTCAAGAGACTAACACGAATCAGCCGACGGGCGGATCTCATTAGTCATGTCTGGTCGGACACTGGTCTGCTTGCGACCGGTTGGAGTGACGGACGCGTTGCGATTTACGATCTTAAGTCTCCAAGCCCGACTCCTATCTCGGAGACACATGCGTACCACAAGGGATACACCCACGTGCACTGCTGGGCGTGGTTGGACAACGACACACTACTAATGACGGGGACGTCTGACACCTTAGATCACTACAGCGTCGAAAAGAAGAAGAAGGTCGCCACATTTAGGAGTACAGGATGGACTGCGCCGTTAACCTACTCAGCCAAACACAACACAGGCGTGATCTGTGGAAAGCGGGCCGACCTGCTTGTGAACGGCAGACCGAAGAGTCGGTTAGTGCAAGGGGACTGGCAATTCATGCGGTCAATGACCTTCAATCACGATGGAAGTCAGATCCTCACAGCCGGGACTCATTCGGATAAATACGACCTTACGACAGGCGCTCGAACAAGTTTGTTGGAAGGGGGGCGCACCGGCCCGCCATATACCGGCGTCAGCCTTTCGTCAGGCAATCGATTATTGTGCTACGTCGCCGAAAGGTACGTTGACGCGTTTCCCAGTGTTCCGCACAGGCCCTCTTCAGTGGTTCGATTCGGATTTAAGCCCGACTGGGTCTATCGTACGGTCTGGGTCGAAAACGAAGCAGCCGTGCTGGTTTGCGCTCGTAGTGGATTAACACATTGCCAGCTTGCGAACGGATCTAAGAATCGTCTGATTGTCCCTAACGACGAGGACGTAATGGACGTCGCATGGGACGAGAAGAACCGAGTGGCCGTAGTTCTCGGTACGGAGCATTTGTTTGAGTGGGATCCCAGAACAAACTTAGTTCGACACATTCGTAAGTTGCCTAAGGGGTGTAACGCCAACATCGAGATCAATCAATCAAGTTCGCATCTCGCTATTGCGGGCGAGAGCATAGCAGTTCTTTCAACTAAGGCCTATGAGACAGTCTTAACACCGAATTGGACAAAACCATTTGCCCAATGGCTGTCACCGACCGAATTAGTCGCGGTGACACATGAAGGAAGGCAGCTACAGCGACTGAGCCTTACAAGCCCGCAAGCAATGACCTCCGTGCAGATTCCGCTATCCGGATTCCTATGGCGGGAATCACTCACATTTTCCAAAACTGCCCCAGTCGGGGCTGGAATGGTTGGTGGGAACCAGGTTCGTTTCTTCGACACCCGTAACGGAGCCCACCTAGGTTCGATCATGGTGATTGGACCGAACGACTACGCCACGTTCACGCCAGATGGCAGAATTGTCGGATCGTCCAAGGGGTTTCAAAAGCAGATCGTCTATCAAATTAAGACGGACGAAGGGCAACAGACACTCACCTCCGAAGAATTCTTCAGGCGATTCGGAAAGCACTTTTAGAACCCGCAAGCCATGGCACCATCTACGGCCAAAGAATTCGCATCTCTTGCGCTTCGTTCCAAGCTCCTCACGAAAGAGCAGCTTAACGATCTCCTGCGCGCGTGGAGACAAGAATCAAAATCAAAGACCACGGTTCCATTCGCCCGATTCCTGGTCAATCAAAAGGCGATTACTAAGTATCAGGCGAAGCAACTGAGTTCTGGTCGCACGGATGGCTTCTTTCTCGGTGGTTGCCGAATCCTCGAACGACTCGGCAAGGGCGGGATGGGGGTCGTCTACCTGGCACGGCAAGAACGCCTTGACCGACAGGTCGCGTTGAAGGTTCTCCCTTCGCAACAAGTTCCTGACGGTGAAGCCTTAGTACGCTTCCAACGCGAAGCTCGAGCCGTCGCGCGACTCAAGCATCCAAACATCGTTCAGGTGTTTGATGTCGACGAACATCGTGGAACCCACTTCATCGTTATGGAGTTGGTGCATGGGAAGAACCTGGCTGACCTTTTGAAAGAACAGGGGCCATTCGGGTTTGGAAAGTCGGTTTCCTTAATCAGGCAGGCCGCCGAAGGGTTACAGCACGCACATGAAAACGGCGTTGTTCATCGAGACATCAAGCCCGCGAATTTGGTTCTGGAAGGAGCCGTCCTAAAAATCCTGGACCTTGGGCTGGCGCGGGTTGAATCTGAAGAAAAGGTAACGGCCGACCATAGCGTAATGGGAACGCTGGACTACATGAGCCCTGAACAATGTCAGGACACAAGCCGCGTTGATCATCGCTCTGATTTGTATTCCCTTGGCTGTACCTGGTTTCACCTTCTCACCGGCAAGGCACCATTTGGCGACCGGCCGGCCGCAGGCAAACTACTCAGTCACGCCACTCAATCGATACCGTCGCTGTGCGATCGTAACCCTCATTTGCCCGACGACGTCGATCGTATCTTGCAGCGCATGACCGCGCGGCAACCAGACGATCGCTACTCCGACGCAGCCGCGCTTGCCGCAGACTTGACCGCGCTCGAAGGTGAGTTGCTTACCCAGACCGTAGTCTGTGCCCCGCCTGCCGATCTCCTGTGCCCCGAGAGTGCCGTCGAAACCCAAACGACGACGTCGAGAGTAGACACGATCGATATCTCTCGATCTACTGCCCTGGCTGCAACTACCTCGGAGACCGATGCCCCATCGTCCCAGCAGCCGACAGGATCATTCCTCAGCCTCGGCTACATCCTTCCGTTGATGGCCGCGTTGGTTCTGGGCGGAGTCTACTTCGGTATTCACTTTTTTAAGGATCGTGATCCAGCCGGTTCGAATGACAAAAAGATAGCGACTATTGAACAGGCGAAACCGTTCGCCGAAGCTCCAGCTACGATTGATACACCGGACTCAGCAAGTTCGGATCAGGCTAGTGAAGCCAGTCAGAATTCTGTCACCGACATCGACCAAGCACGTCCAAAACTCGTCGAAACAGACGAAAAGCCAAACATCGAAAACACAGCACCGCCATCAATTGAAGAAAGCTCTGCAGTTCAAGAGACGCCAACGTCTTCGACCGCCACGGCCAGCCCGAAGGAAACGGCGGACGTGAGTCCAGAACCCGCTGTGCCACCATCAACACCGACGCGTGAACCGCGTGAGTCCGTCGTGCGATCATTTTCTGATGGCTGGCAGACAGACATCATCGATGGCGACGTGTTAACGCTTATCTCGTCTGAGACCTACAGCCTGAACGCACCGATTCGACAGGAACGCACCTTTACAATTCAGGGAACAGAGGCAACTCGTGCGGTCGTTTTTCTTGATGCAGCACGGACAGACGTCGGCTGGATAATCAGTGATTGCAAGCTCACGCTGAAGAATGTGGATCTGTATGTCCGACTTCCGGAGACTGACGGGCCATTCGACGCATTCCGACTCAACACCTCGGACCTGGAATTGATCGACACCAGTTTGACCATCCTCTCGGACAGCCAACCCAGTGCGAATGAAGTTTCGATAGTACGACTGAAAGGCGCCCGCGAATGGGACACAACAGCAAAGGGCGAAGAGCCCAATGCACTGAGAGTAAGAATGCTGCGGTGCTTCATAAGAGGCCCCGGCGCACTGGTGCGGAACTCGTCGGTGCATTCGATCTTGTCGATTGACCAAAGTCTGGTAACAGGAACCGGGCCAGTGCTCCATGCGATCCACGAACAAGAACGAACAGCCAAGCACCAGACCATGGAGCTTCAAGCGAACCGTTGCACGTTCAATACTCAACAGGCGCTAGTAAGAATCGACTGCCGTCCGTTCACGCTGCGATCGGTTCCACTTCCAATCACCCTGCGAGAATCAATTGTCACGACAATGACCGCCGTCGCGAAGCCAGCACCGCTGATCCATTGGTCGAGCCCCATTGATACCGCACTAATTGCGGATTCACTTAGCTTTGCTGGCGAACGGAACTTCTACTCTGGTCGAGGCCCGCTGTTTGCCGCCCAACTGACCTCGGGGCAAACGGCGACCATCTGCCAATTTCCGAAAGACTGGCAACGACAACAGCTGGGACAGGATCTGGACTCCAGAATCGTGACGTCACAAACACGTTCACTCCGAAGCAACTGGACAGATCAGAAACCGCGGGACTTCACCAAAGCGTCGGGGCGAACGAGTAAGAGTGACGACGCCGGTGCGGACCTTCGCGAGCTGCCAATCCCTCGCCGCCTGCGGCTTCCCTAGCCGTCGAACTTAGGACTGCTTCAGCCCAGCATAGAGCTTCGCCCGCGCCAGCTTCCAATCTCTCTTAACGGTTGCCTGCCCGAGGCCCATCAACTGAGCTGTTTCTTCGATCGAAAAGCCACCGAAGAATCGATGTTCCACCACTTCGCGCTGACGTGGAGAATCAGCTTCGAGATCTTCCAGAGCA
>JBGCDN010000259.1:0-4242 GCA_045105495.1 Planctomycetaceae bacterium | reverse complement strand
TCGCCAGTCACAAACACACACCTCGGCCCGGCCGGAGATGATGCCAGAAACGGAGTGTCAGTGAAGGGAATGGAATCACTCGGCAGGCGATCCGACTTTGTAAACACATATCGCAGACGGTGGCCAGGCTTCAGGCCTGACACGGGCACGTTCAAATACTTCTCTGTGGTCGCCATCCCATACTGACTGGCCGATGTCACGTAGAACTGACTGACATTTCGCTGGTCGGTCACGTTGCCAGACTCGTCAATCACCTGCAGCTCGTTGACATAGATTTGCTGGTACGTCGGGTCGAACAGAAATCGAAGCTTCTGCAACGCATCGACACCCGCCTGATTATGAACCAGGCACTCGTTGTATTCGGTACGTCGAACAGGCTGGTCCTTCCTGAACTCGATTCCTGATGTCCGTTCAATGAACTGATAGTTGAACCCATCGTTGGGTTGGAACGCCGGCAGGCTTTCGATCTTTTGCTGCACGATACTTGGGATCTCGACCGGCTTCAGTGGTTCTTTAATCGAAGAGTTATCACCTTCTCCCATCGCCGCAGACGCAGACAAAATGGCGTCCTGCAAAATGGAATCACCCGGCGCGAGTTTTAGCCCGGCTTCGAACGACTGCTTTGCTTTGTCGAACCGGCGTTCAACAAGATAAGCGCGGCCTTGTAGATATAAACAGTTCGCAGTTGCCTGCCCGGCTCTAATTAGCTTTCCCGCCGCACTCAATGCGTCAGGTGCGCGGCGAGCCTCTACGAAGGCGAGAATCAGATCTTCCTTAAGCTCAATACTGTTTGGCATTTCCTGCTGCAATTCTTCAGCAAGCTTGATCGCATCATCGAAGCGCTCTGCAAACTGCAACATCGAGCAATACCCGCGACGCAGGTTGATAGAAGGTCGATCCAAACGTGGCAGGTATGTCTCATACGCCGCAACCGCGTCGTTCGCTCGGCCAACCTGCAGCAGAGTGTTGGCGTAGCCATAAAGATCACCTTCTGTGAACGTCTTTGACTTCAGCAGTTGTTCGTAGACTGCAAGCGCCTGATCGTATTTGCGTAGTGCGTTTAGCGATTCCGTTTTCGCAGCGAGAAGCTTCTGTTCGTTCGGGAAACGCTTAAGAGCTCTCTCGATCTCATCCAACGCAGCCTGCGATTCACCCGAATTCTGCAGCATCATCACGTAGTTAGTCCGGAAGACAACATTGTCTGGACGGCGATCGCAAGCGAGTTTCACCAGAGCCAGGCTCTTGGCGGCCTGCCCCATCCGGTAGAGCTGAACACCAAGAACGTTCACAAGTTCGGCGTTCTTTTCGGATAGCTTTCGGTTTGCCCGGGGCTTTGGTTTGTAGAACTCAAACGCATCCAGTCGTTCATGAAGAATTTTTTCGTGACTTCCGGTTTCCGCTTCTATCGATGTCGCCAGCATGACCAGGTGTTCGTCGTTCCGAAGAAAGCGAACCATATAGGTTCCTCGTTCCCCGGAAAGAAACTCGACCACAAAGGTCACCTCTGATCCATTCGCCGTGCCCATGCGAAGTGGTCGCGACTTGATAACATTGTCAGGGTATTTGAGACCAAGTTCGTTAGACAGAATAGCAATCGCGTTGTCGTCCTCGATCTCAACGCCTTCAAGATCGATCGCGTGCGCCGTTAAGATACTGCCATCCGCGAATTGCAGGTCCAAAATGGGTTCTGTCCCGGCATCTTCGTCCGCAGGCGCCTTCTGAGCTCCAACGTCTTGAAGAGCAGCGACATTGGTGCGAAGTCCGAAATGAGGCTTGTCGAGTTCAAGGAATGGCGTTTCGCTGCGTGACTTATCGATCAGTTCGAACCCATTCAATACGTTCAAGTGAAACTCCAGACCAGCAGCCATCGCCGGGTTGGGAGTCAGTGTCACGATCTGATAGGCGTAGTTGCCAAACGTTGTTGTGCTGTAGAAGCGAGTTGTCTTTTTGTCGACAGCAGTGGCAAACGTTGTAAATTGCAGGCCATTAACTTCTCGCTCAGAGTTAGCCGTTAGTGTCGCTCCAGGAAGCGCGGACCTGGCCAGCTTGCGAACAACTTCGGAATAGGCCTTCTTTGTCACCGTCAACATTTCGACGCGTTCCGCGATCACCAGGAGGTGCTGACCTCGGGCCCGATGCCGCAGACCCAGCGTTACCGCTGGATTGATTCTCGAGAAGTCGACTTCCAGGTAGTCCGGACTTGGAGGTTGAAAGACAAAGTTTTTCTCTTCGAACTTGTACTCAGTGCCTTTTTTCTTCCCTGTAATCCGCTCCCACAAAGAACCTTTGCTCTTCTTTTTCGCCGCCTGCAAGCGTTGATACGGTTCTTCAAAGTCAGAGAAATTCCCAATCGGCGAACGCACGGTGAGTGCTTCTCGAGTCTGTAGTTCGCCGGCAACAATCTTCACGGTCGAGCGGACAAATTTGATGTCGCCGGAAAATCGATCCAGCGTAATGGAGTCGGTACTGATGCAGCCCGCTGCCGACATTGCGATGGCCGATTCGACAAGCGGAGTCCAGCTAATCGTGTTGGTTCGAGTCCGATTGTCTGTCGCGACCGATGCGTCGCCATCTCCGATTCCTACCCACTCACCAACAAGCTGATCGTCGACCACTTGCCATCGACGATAAAGCTTCTCCTTCTGGCTGAAGGTGATCACTTCGCCAACACGATCACCGTCAACATTGTCGTATTGAAGAATCAGGTGATCGGCATCTGCGACACGCGTGCGCATTCGCGTCTGCTTAACCTCAGTTTTGCCGTTGCGATCGACGGAATAGGAGCCCTGCTTACCATTCAGTTTCGGATAGGCGCTGAGTGCTTTCTGAACCGGCACACGAGATGTTCGTGATGAAAGCAAGCGTCTTAGCTGCTCGATGGTTCGCCGACCGCCGGCCACGCTTGTTTGTTCCTGACCAGCCAGAACACAATCAGCGGAAAGCAGAACCAACACAGCAATCACGAAGCGACTGCCAACTTTGATATATGACATTTGAAACTACTCGGCTCACAAACTCGTAAGTGCGTCATCCGCGATCAACACAATATCGAAACGACAATGCGGAATTACAGACCTCCACCGTCCAATCGAGCGGAACATCTTGTTGTGTGAAGACTCTGGCACATTAGAACCGATTTTGACGCCCTGAGAGCCGACAAACCCATCAACCGCACCGCGTTCGCCGCCGGTTCCACCCCGCAAACAAGCCATAATGGGGTCCCCGCGTGTGACAGTTGCTGCATCGACACATCGTCACGACCTCTGCCGATCCAAAACGGGAGAAGCCCGGGGGACGATGTGTGGCAGAGCGTGTTGACCGACAGGATACGAACAGACTGGCTGCAACCTACGGAAGCGTCTTATCACGAACATACTCGTGACAGCTAATACACGTACTCGTTAGGTTCTGATGAACATACGCAGCACCCTCAAGGTTTTCGGCTTCGGCGAGCTTATTCAATTGGCCGGAAAGCCGCAGGAACTCGTGCCGAAAGTGGTCGTAGATCTCAGCATCGAACTCAGCACGCACCTGTGTTGGCGGTGTCGTTAGGGCAACATCTCGCAGCGACAGAGCCGCTTCGCCAATCCCTTCGAAGTCGCGCGTCAGCAAACCTTGAAGTACGTCTTGGGTCGCCTTGAGCTTCGCACCCATGAAGACCGTACCCTTTAGTTTCGCTGGCTCCTGCTGATCGGCTTGCGCGGCCGGTTCTTTACTTTTGCTGGGTGGCGACTCCTGACCACTGGCATTGAAGCTCCACACCAACGCAAAAAGAAATACTGGAAGACCAGTGGCAATCAAGCAAACTCTTCGTCTCATCGATCCACTCCCTTGGGCCAACTAAACAGCTTCTATGTCCGTGACTATCGACGCGTTTCGACAGAGCCAATCGTCACCCAATGGCTCGCACTGGCGATTGACAGAACCGCACAGCTAGCAGGGCGTCTCCGCACGTGTTCGACCAGACCGCACGGCAGATCGTGCCGATGCAGTAGTCCCCAAAACAACAAATCGAAGAGATCGAATTGGGACCAGACTTGGCAACGAGCGAATGTACGTCCCTTCATGCGGCAGTCGCCGAGCTCATCGCCAGCTCCTTGCGTCTTTCCAGATAGACAGATCGCTGTCTAAGTCTGGACAGCCGGAACGAGGCCTATATCGCCACAATCGGAGAATTTACACGACAGATTCTAAGCCGCTTGATTCTTTGAGTTGGCAAAGACAGGATTTAGGAGTTCTGTC
>JBGCDN010000258.1:0-14578 GCA_045105495.1 Planctomycetaceae bacterium | reverse complement strand
CCACAGGGAGCGTGCGAGCTCATTGCGCTTTTGACGCGGGATGGAACTGTATTGGACAAACGGTCCATTAGGTACGGTATTGACCGCACGCCACCCACTGTGGAATGGACAACGGTGCCGCGACCACGCAATGGCTTGTGGAACTTTACGCGGCGAGATGGCAGGACAGTGCTTGCCTGTGAAGCAGAAGTAATCGAACCCGATTCTCGGATCACGCGACTGGAAATTGTATTGCTGAAGGACGGCGATCCGGTAAAGCGTCAGGTTGCCACTGAAAAGCTGAAGACGGGTCGCCTGCCTTTGTTTATCGGAAAGAAGTTCTTTCCTAAACAGGATGGAAACTACGAGCTAAAAATCGAAGTTACCAACGCAGCAGGGCACACGGGCCAAAACACTGAGAAGAAAAAAGTAACCATCAAAAACCCAGCACCACCAAGCGGTTCTGGTGATGGCGAGAATAAGAAAAAGTAGACGGGCAGGCTCCATATGCAATCGATTTACTACCGCACAATGGAAATCCTTCGGTGGATCTTTGGCGTTGTGCCACGTTCCGCCATTGGGTCGCCTGTCGTGTTCAGAGTCGTCCATTACACGTTCTGGGCATTGGTGATCATCGTAGCGGGGCTTTGCAGTACGTGGGTTCGACCTGAATCGAGTCTGGCGGACTATGACTGGTGGTTCGTTCGTCGATTCTGGCTCGGGATCGTCATCTTCCTGATGTACCTATTGGGCAAAGCGACCGTCTACGTTTTGGGTTTGCTGAAGACAGAGGATCGTCCCGAGTTTGAAGATATCGAACGTTGTTGGTTCGCCGGGATGGAAGCGCTCGAACGTGAGAGACTCGACTTCCAATGGATACCCGTCTTTGTTGTGAACGGACTAACGGCTCAACAGGAACGATCAATGTTTCGAGCCGCCGACATCCCCTGGCGCGTTGTTGCGCCGCCGTTGGAAGATACGGCTGCGGTGTTGCGGTTCTATGCGAATGACGAACAGATTTTTCTTTCCTGCACCGGTGTTGGAGCCATCAATCGACAGTTGAACAAACCCGTTGATGCTGGCGGAGCACAGACAACGTCGATCGCAGGATCGCGGTCAATGTCTGGTGCTGGAACTGGCACGCTTAGAAGCCCGGGAGGCGGCGCACCGCCAGCTGCCGGACCACTCGGGACACAGGTAGCTCCTTCTGCAGTGCCAGCGCCGCGTGCGGGTGGAGGAACGATGGTGGCTCCTCCTTCGGCAACGCCGCCACCTCCTGCCCCCGCAGCCGGGGGAATCCTCGGCACACTTAGAAACGTTGGTACGTTCATTGCCCAAAATACAATGCTGCCAGGTGCGATGGCGAGAGTTTCTGCATCGGCGGCGAAGTCGACCACCGTTTCGGCCATTACGCCTGAAGAAATTGCGTTTGGCCTGAAACGCATGGAGTACCTTGCCGATCTGTTGCTGCGCGATAGGCACCCTTATTGTCCGATCAATGGAATGATCCAGGCTTCACCACTCGATTGGTCTGAGGACGAACGCTCCACGGCTGAACTCAGTCCTGTAGCGGTTCACGACATGAGATGTCTGCACTCGCGTTTGGGTCTGCAATTTCCGATTGCGTTTCTGCTGACGGGGCTCGACAAGCTGGATGGACTTCCCGGTTTCGTACGCAGCTGTGGCGAACTTGAGCCACGGTTCAAAGCGTCTCGTGCTGGTTCACGTTTCCCCGCCGGAGCACCGGTCAACGAAGAGAATGCTCACTGGGTTATCAATCGGTCGCTGTCATGGTTTCGTGGCTGGGTGTACGCGGTCTTTGCCAAGGACCTAAAGAATCCGGAGAACAAGAAGCTGTACCACTTGCTGTGTGAGTTGCAGCAGCGTCGAGACAGACTGGTGTCGCAGCTGCGGCTTAGCTTCTCCGGAGTCAGCCGCAATCCGAACCCGCGACTGGTCGGCTATTACTTCGCGGCAACAGGTGACGCGAGCAGCTACCAGGGATTCATCAAAGGCCTGTTGCTTCGACTTGTCAGTGCTCAGGGCGATGTGGCATGGCACCCGGAACACATTCGAGGTGACGAGAAAAGTCGAAAGTTTGCGTACCTACTGTTCGCACTCGCTGCGGTAATTGTGGCCGTCAGCATTCTCTACGGAGTCGCAAAAAGCGGAGCGGGAGCCTAAGCGTGAACACACCTCAAAACCAGGGTTGGCGAAGCGGGAAAGCTCCGAAGAAACAGTCGGGCAACAAGAAGAGCCGGGATTGGCGGCGAGACAAAGCACGGTCCGGCGGCAGCAACATTCGGTGGGCGAGGATCCTGAAAGTCGGCAGCGGTGTAGCCGGGATTCTTCTACTGCTAGTCCTGCTGGCTCTGATGTGGTTCTTCTCTGATAAGCACAAGACATCCGTCGTCGCACTGGGCCCGAGGGACTATCCCCAGTTGGATTTGAGCATCAAGACGGCCGGTTCAGAAGAACTGGCTGCCGACTGGACTGCGGCCGATGCGAAGGACATTCAGGAATACATTACCACGGACAGCGAGGCCGCAGACTTCGACGTTCCGACAGGAAAAGGCACAGCCGTCTTCTTCTTAAACGCCGTCGCTTTGCCTGACGAAACCGGCAGCACGATGACCTTGTATGAAGGAGTCTCGCAGGCAGACAAGCCAGGCTCTGGTTCGAAGCTCTCCACAACGCTGGGCTCGATCAAGAAGTGGAAGGGCTACAAGTTGGTACTGATCGACATCAGTCAGGTTCGAACGAACTGGAGACTGGGAGCCATCGCATCCGACTTCCTTCCCAAACTAACAGATCAGGTGGATAAGAAGACAATCCTTTTCACGTCTGCCGACATTGGAGAGAAAAGCTGGTCCAGCGAAAGATTTGGCGGGCGAACCGCGTTCGCTCATTACGTCAGAAAAGGCCTGCACGGATACGCCGACGCCAACGAAGACAAAGCCATCAGCGCACGCGAGTTGGTTGAATACGTTCAGAACAAGACGACGGCGTGGGTTGAGCGAAATCGAGAGGTCTCGCCAGGGCAGCACCCTCAAAGTATCCCGGAGTCTTCGGAACTTGTGGGCGAATTGGACTTCATCCTCGCTCGAGTGAACACGAGCAAGTTGGCTGAGCTGGAATCGGAGAGCCAGAGCACAGACTCGCAGCAAGCAAGCCTCGTGCGGAAATGGAAAGCCCTTGAGCAGCTTGGGCCTGCCTGGCGAGATGCTCCGCTACAAACGACAGCCGTGCAGTACCAGTTGCAGCGGGCGGCCGAGTTTCTGTCGCTTGGACGGATGGATGCATTCGATGAAGCGGACAAAAAAGCAGCCGATTGGCTTTCCGTTCTTCAGTCGCGCAGGCCAGCTAGTGACTACTTCGAGCCGGGTAGTTTCCTTCACACCAACTTGTCAGTCCGTTGGAACACTGAAGCCAAAGTCGCCAAGCCAGATGAGAACCAAGCGATACCACTGCCCGAAAACGTTATCGAACGCAATATCGGCTGGTTCAATGGAGAACACACAGAGAACGCGATCGGAGATGCTGAACGACTAAGTGCCATTCAGCTTCAGAAAGTGTCAGAAGAGTCGGTCGCAGCGGGTTTCCGAAACGTCCCGTTCATCACCAGTTTCCTCGACAAAGCCGACGTTCTTCGGCGAGCTGAACACGATCAACTATTTACTTCGGTTCGCGAATCAGAAGCTGGAAAGGCAGAGACGGCATACAAAGAAGCGACAGACGCTGCAGGAATGTTTTCAACAGCTCGAGAGTCGCTCCAGGATGCTGTTCACTCACTGCCAGCCCTCTCGTGGTTCGTCGCGAATCAAACGGCTAACGGGGCAACTCAAACGCAGGTGCTTGACTACGCCCGTGACCAAAAGCACCGTGACCTGTTCTTCCCGACGCCCGGTTTCTACGCCGGAGAACCGGAATTCATCTGTTCCCGAACAAGGAACATGGATGCCGCTCTGGGCACAGACAACATCCCCGGGCAGGTGTCAGCCCTGTTCGCAGAAACTCGCGCTTTGCGGCATCAGTTTGCAGGCAAGTGGAACAATGATCCCAGTGGCATGAAGGTGCTTGGCGAGCGAGTGCAGACACGCCTTGCCTCACTTCAAAACGTACTCATTGACCGGGCGAGACAATTAGCTGGGGCTGACTATTCTCAACCAACACCAGAAGACAGGTCAGAGATTGTTGGTCTGCTCGAGCTCCCATTCCTGCCCGCTGATACGCGCGGTGAACTGTTGAAGGATTGGATGGAAATTGAAAAGGAGATGGCGCTAGAGGAAGTTGGGACCGCGACGACGCAGGATAAGAACACAACACAGACACAGATGCTTGACCGCCGTGAATGGACTTCGTTTTGGATGCTGCAAGTGCTGTCTCTGGCCGAAGACGGAAGCGTAGGCGTCGGCAACGAACCCCTTCTCGAAGTCAGAGCCACGACACAGTGGAAAGACGCAGCTGACGATTGGGTTTCCTCCGGACGCAAGTATGACCAACTTGTGAAGCTCGGCCAATTTGGTCGTGAACAGTTCACTCGGCTTCGCGATCAGGTGAAGGAAGACGTGAAAGCGGGACGCGGAACGTCTGATCTTGAGCAGCGACGACGTTTGCTGGCCCGAGCCGACTATCGAGCTCGGTTCCTGCATCCAATCGATGCCGCGAGCCTGGAGACAGATCCCGCTGAACACCTTACGGAATTAAACGTCGCCGAAATGGCGTTGTACTACGGCCATCGCACGTGGCACGATTTTTGGCGGGTCGCCAACGCGGAAGGCGAGCCGGATTGGTACGGCGAAGTCATCAAATCATGCCTTAACATTTCACGAAGTCGGAGCACTGAGACATCAGCAGAACACAAGCAGTTGGAACAACTTGCAGACCAAAGCACCATTCAGTTGGCTCGAACCGAAGCTGTTGAGTTCGCTCAATCCGACGGATTTAAGCCGCTGAACGTTGCTCTTGGTGAAGTGAATATCCCCGAAGGCAACGCAGCGATTTGGTTGGTTCCATCGACTGAAAGCCCCTCCGTAAAGATCAGATCGAACGGGTTGCCTCTTGCAGTCAGGACCGGGGCAAGTCAAACCCTCATGCTGGATCGGTCAGGTGGCGCGTCAAACTGTCGCAAAGGGGCGTTGGGTATCGACCTGTTCTTTCGCGGGCACCGTCTCTCATCAGAAGCAATGGTCGATCCTTGCAGCGCACCGTCGAGTGTTGTGACTCTGGTTCCACCATCACCAACGGGCAGCATCAAGGTTCAAGGGAAGGCGGAGCGGTCAATTGTGTTCGTGCTCGACTGGTCTCTCAGTATGAAAGAGGACGAGGGTCCGTCGAACAAATGGAAGACGGCGATCGAGAAACTGGACGCCGTCATCAACCAGCTCGAAGACGACGATGAAGTTGCCCTTGTTCTGTTTGGGCACCGGGTCAAGTACGTTGGAGACAACAGGTACGAATCGCGGCGCACATTCAATTTCGTTGATGGGCGAAGGCCACGAGCAACAGCGGCGGGAATGCGATCCGATTATCAAACTGTCGCAAAACTAACCAAGAAGCGCGCGGCGCTCCGCCCCAGCAGTCCGACTCAACCGGAGACCATTCGCGACTGGTTGACCGCACTTGTCGGCAAAGAAGAATATTGGCCTTACGGCAACACTCCAATGTTCGGAGCAATTCACTGGGCACATCGCTTAGTCGAGAGGGACGGTGGGGCGATCGTTGTTATCACAGATGGTGCAGCAGACGACCCTCAAGCGGTCAGCGGCCTTCAGCAAAAACTGAAATCCAACGTTGCCGCATCCGTCATTTTGTTCGGATTCAATAACACAAAGAACCAGCGGCTCATTGAAGACAACGGGATGCAGACACTACCCGCAAGGAACAACCCAGCTGCGCTTGCGGCCCAGATTGAGCGGGCGATCCCGGCTCGTGATTTTTCGGTTACCAGTGGCAGCACGTTCTCACGGGATGTGCCGCTGGGCAAGTCCGCCACAGGTTTGCTGCCTGCCGAGTATCTAGTTCGTTCAGGACGAAACACGTCGTTGGACGGAATTCGAATTCGCGGTGGGGAGCTCCATCTCTTTAAGATCGTTAGTGGCGACCTCACGCGAGTTCGGCCAGAGCAACCGAAGAATCCGGTATTGGTTCAGGCTCAGCGGAAAGGTGACCCAACTCTCATGGGGCACACTACCTTTGAGATAGAGGAGTCTCAGGCTGAGATCACAATGGTGCTCGACCATGAGAACGAGCTGCTGCCAATTCGCTGGCCGGCAGAGATTTCGTTCCAACTCGCACCCAAGGGTGGCGACCCGGTAAAGAACATGTCGGTGACGGCGGTCTCTGGCCGAGCGATTCCAACGTGGCGAATCAGCACCGGTGCTTGGCCTGCTTCGCAGCCGGACGCCATCGTGACAGCCTTTTGGAAGATGGAACCAACCATTGCCGACTACTCCATCCCATGGGCAAGAATTGCCGGGGGCGGCAATGAGGCCACGAGAGCAATCCCCGGTAAGCTTCCAAAGTTGGTCGTAACCGGTCGTGGGACTGCTCCTAACCTGACTGTTCGAATTGACGTCCAGGGCATTGTCGCTGGTGACAATCCATTGAAGGATCTGCGGGTTGAGCTGGGTGAGATTGACGGCCAATTCAAAGCGCAGCCATTGCAAGTCGTTCGCAAGCTGTGGCCGGAAGGCAAGACGGCGGAGTTTACTTTTACAGTTCCCGAAGGCGTTCCGGAAAACCTCACCGTCAGCATCACCTCCGGAGCGTCACTGCGAAACGGTGCGGTTGTCGTCGAGACCGACCAGTCTCGCGCGCCGACGTCAGCAGCTCAGTAACGCCCTTCCATCGCGCGCGAAGTTTGAAACCAGAAGGTCGGTGCAACCCGACCCCATGACCTGATTCGAACAACGACTACGTTTCTCAGTCACATCGCGCTGATCCGCGCCAGACGGCACAGCTGGCAGGAGCTGCGCTTGTTTCAGGTCGATCAGAATGGTTGTAGAGCACACAACCTTCACGGCTGTTGGCCCTGCATCTTACATCAAGGGCCTCACAATCCGGAAAGTGAACCATGACGATCGGCAAGGAAGCGATCTGCAAAGTCGTGTCTCGCATGTTTGTTTGCACGACTCTAGTTGTGGCATGTACCGGCTCACCTTCCGAGGTGATTGCTCAAGATCCGCCGACTCCGCTTAAGGAGTTATTGCTCAACAAGGATCCGCTGCTGCGAAAGATATTCGCAAAGAGTCCAGACGACGATGTCAAAGGGCTGGCTGCCTCGATTAAGGCCGACGAGATTACGGTCAAACAGAGAATCAAGGCCGTTAAATATCTAGCTACTGTAGACTGCGTTGCCTATCCGGAAGCGAAGGCGATGCTCGTTAAGATGCTTCATAAGGATAAGTGGGAACCAGTCCGCTACGAGGCTGCCGAAGCACTACGAATCATGCTCGCCACTGGGGCTCGTAGTGAAAAGCAGGACCCAGAGCGGTTTGACGGATGGATGTCTCGCTGGCGACGGAACCATCGTCGAAGTAGAGGCGAAGACTACCAAAAGCGATACGACTATTGCCCAGGCTGCTGCGACAAAGACACCCTGAACGCTTTGGTCAAGACTGCGTATGAGATGAACGATCGAGCAAGCTGCTTCGAGCCATCTCTTCGAGTTCGGCAGAAGGCAGTTGAGGCGATCCGTTCCTGTGGTGTGCCTTGCAATGCGGGCCCGTACTACGGTGAAGGCAGCGATCTCGAAGAACCTGGTCCACCACCCCTGGATGTCGAAGAGAAGAAGAAGGGTGAAGTCCCGCCGCCATCTCAAGTCGACCCGGGTGAAGTCAGGCCACCATCGGATGAGGGCGAAGTTACACCTCCGACTGATGGCGAGCCTGATGGTCCGCTTCTCGACATAGGAACGGCAAACCGTAATCGGGTTCCCGCTAGCCGAGTTTCACTGCGAGCGACAACTCGACGGCCAGAGACTACGGTAATCCCAAGCCTGAACGGTTACTGTGTCGTAAGCCTAATGCACGGGCAAAAGAAGCCAGCGTATGCGGACTTCCAGTCGGCTTACCGAGGCCGTCTCTATCACTTCTCAAGCTTGGATGCCAAGGTTCGCTTCGATCGAACTCCGGCAACCTACGCTGTGGCGTATGGCGGTTTTGATCCGGTGCAATTCGTAAAGTCGCGTCAGATGTTGGAGGGGCGTTTTCTCGCAGAGTATCAGCAGCACCTTTACTGCTTCGCGAGTCATGAGAATTGGCAGGAGTTCCTGCGAAGTCCCAGTCGATTCGCAATGGGTGTCCCGAGCGTGCCAGCACAGCAGGTAATTCGGCAGGCCGGTCATGCAACCTTGCGACCCCGGCGATAGTTCGAGAGTGTTGTCAGGCGGTCACACCGGTTTGTTGTGGCCTGCCTGTGTCAGGATTCAGCAACTCGTTCTCGTACCTGTTGCTTTGAACGTATGACGCATCGCGGAGCACGCTGACTTCCTCGTCATCACCAGTCTCTGTCTTCGACATCAAGCTGAAGAGCCATCCGATCGCACAGAGTAAAACGGCGATTCCAAACACAACCTGCGAAACTCGAAAGAGAGTGCGGCCGGTTAACGGGGCGATGTGACCGTCGAGGGGCTCGCCCGCCAGTTCAGACTGAGGCGTTTCTCTCAATCTCTGTTCCAACTGACGTGCCCATGCTTGTCGCGCGGCTTCGGGGTCGTCTGTGTTGCCAGGCAATTCACGATTGAGATGGTTCTTGAACGCGTCGCGGATGTCCCCGACAAATCCCAGTACTACGCAGAGATAAAATGTCTCTGTGACGTCTGGGCTTGAGTGTCGGCCGGTCAGTTCACCTTCGACGTAGAACTTCCAGGCACGTGTACGTGATTCGAAGTACTCTCGTTCCAGGAGAATATCTTTCCAATCGGATGCAGCCTCGGTGAGAACCTCATCCGCCCAATACACAAGCGCCTGTTTGGCGACCTGGAAGTCCTGCAACTGGACTGCCGAGCGAGGTGTGATTGCCTGTCGTTCGGCGTCGTCAATCACATTCCGAATCTTTGAACGTTCCTGTTGAAGATCGTAGTGCTGACCGCCTTCAATGCGGCGAACGAATCCCAGGACAGACTGAAATATCGGATCAACGAGCGCGGAAAACTCAGGAGTCATTTGTCGTGGTGCTTACGTTGTTTACTTCGAACCGAACAGCTCTTGATTGCAGTGTGCGGCGTTTAGTTTGACTGGATGGCGAACAGGGCAAAGCCAAGCCCGACCAAGTCGCGATCTTCTGCATTGTAAATTTCTACACGGTGTTGGCCGTCTATCTCGCCTTCGACTTGCTTGTCATTGAACCGAATGCCAAGTCCTAGTGTGTCTTCGACTTTGCTCCATGCGTCCGACGTCCGGTCGATTCTCCAAAATGTCCATCGTGCTTGTGGGAAGTCACGCGGAGGATCAGAGATTCGGGAGAGCTTCGCACCCTGACGGGCATAGCGATAGATCGTGTCAACTTCGTCTGCGCTGCCAACTTTCATGTCGAGCTTCTGCTCGCCCAATAGTTGTTCAACCTCGCTCGACTTAAGCCGAGACTCAACACCGATGTAGAACGCCCACGATGGCTCCAGCCACTCACGATCCAGACGAACCTGCATCTGCAACCCTGCCCCGACGAATTGGCGTTTGACGTAGCCCTTCTTCGGTTCTTCGCCAAGGTTCAGAAGTTTGCCGAGGCCTCGGAATACCGTTCCGAGGTCGTCATGGTTGTATTGAGGTATCGCTGGGAATCCTCTTTTCCTCGCGAAGATTGCCAAGCCCCCAACAACGCGGCACAGCTCGGTGTAGGCCGTTAATGGATGTACGCCTCTCACAAACGGCAGGTGGCTCACGCCGCCGAGTGCCGTGTTGATCGCATGCAATTGAAGAATGCGTTCGAGGTCTTCGCGATGCCCACTCTCGAACGCGACTCCTCGATCAACCATCTGGCTGGCCAGTCGGTCTGCAGTTCCATTCAGGCGGTCGTAAATTCGAGTTAGAAAACCTTGCAGCCACGGCCACGCATCACAAGACAACAGCGGCGGCACATAGTCCGGATCGATTTCCGGCGGCGCTTCGGCGGTTGTGCCCAAACGCAGGCGCATGATTGGCAGGGCGTCGAATCCCGCGGCCTGCTCCTCCCCAATTATGAGCCGGGCGTTACAGGTTCGGAAATCGATGTGCTGAGCGTTGCCGCCATCGTTCTCGTCTTCAACTTCAATCGACTGCACGGAATAGCGTGCCCGCCCCGGAGTGCCCTCGGGATCTGAGTTTCGGTGACCTCGCTGCAGTCGAGGAATGGCGATATACACCATCGCACGCGACTGCTCAGACGAGAACGCGTTTCGTGGGATGCTAAGGGGGTCGAGACTCGCATCCTCTGGGAACCGCAGATGAGTCCCGTCATGCAGGCGGATCTGGCAGCTGGTAAGCGAGACGCGCCAGTTCAGTAGTGCGTCTTCGTCTATCTCGACGCGACGAGTTCCATAGGCGTAGCCGTTCAGCCAGTCCTCGGAAACCTGAATCGAAGCTCGCAAGCGGCGGTCAGAGGCTTGAAAGTGATGCGGCCTGAGGAATAGCCCCTCTCCCCAGTGCAATTCGTGCTCTGCCATGTTCGTAAATCTCTACAAGCCCGGTTTGGGCGTAGTAGAAACGACCCCAACTCACAACGCAATACGAGCCAATAGGTTGTCCCAGCACTAGTGGATCGGCCATACTCGGGGATCGGCCGGTCTGTACTAAACCGTGTTCTCGAATTGATCGGAGAACCAGCTCTCGTCGTCGGTGCCTCTTTGTGAAGTCTGAAATGGTAGAGAAAGAACATCAGGGGTCGAGCAGACACGAATACGAAGGTGTCGATGGCACTAGTAGTTGCGAGGGACAGCTAAATCAGCAGATCCTCGAAGAAGTCCTGCAAGAGACCATTAGCCAGTACCATGGTTCAGCGGTTTCGGACGAAGATATTGGCTCTCTGCAACAGGTTTCAAAGAAGTACGGAGGCAAGGATCTGGATATTGAGATTCTGCGAGAGCTGATTCAGGCGATGCTTGGGCAGTTCTTCGAGGAGCCGATCGGTAAGAACAGCGGTAGGATGATCAACACGATTGCGGACTCGATGTTTGAAGATCCGACCGCATTGCTGAGAGTCGAGAAACTCTGGAAGAGACTTTCGATCAGCACAAGTTGACAGGACTTGTTTGATGGGGCCACCAAAAGACAACACCGCATTAATCAGAGGCTGCCAGGGTTTGGTACGCTCCATTGCGTGGAAAATCCACCGACGAGTTTCTGCCCATGTTGAGCTCGACGACCTTGTGGGTTACGGCCAGATCGGGTTGGCAGAAGCGGTTCGCGATTTCGACCCAAGCCGAGGCGCTCAGATTTCGACGTTTGCCTATTACCGGATTCGTGGTGCCATCCTCGACGGCTTGTCCACCATGAACTGGTTCAACCGGGCCGACTTTAGTCGAGGCCGCTATGAGCGGATGGCGAGTGAACTGCTTGCGGACGAGCCGACAGATGGAAACAGCCTCGGCGAAGACGTTAGCTGGTTTCGGCAGGTCACTGGTTCCTTGGCTGTGGTGTACCTTATGTCACAGCAAGGTTCGACATCCGGACCACCAACAGACTTCGCGGATGACGCGAGCTGCGTGGAATCTGAAGCAGAGCTTTCAGACCTTTCCACGAAACTAAACACATTAATTAGCGATTTGCCGGAAGATACTCAGAAGCTCGTCCGAGGAGTCTACTTTGAGGGGCTTACTCTCAAAGAGGCGGGTGAACGGGTTGGGATCAGTAAAGCATGGGCCAGCCGGATGCACTCGAAGGCACTCAAGACGCTTGCGTTCGGACTTTCTGGGTACGCTTGACAACCAAACCCACATTCGACGTTAATTGATGCTAGTGCACTCACATTAAACTGACTGAAGGGCCGTCATTTTGTTTGCTGTTGATGCCTCGCCACTCCTCGAACCAATTCCGGGCGATAGCCCCGTCGGGATCGATCTGCGAGAGAGTGAAGATCCGAACAATCTCTATCGTCGTATTCGCGATGATAGGAGTGATGCTCGTCGGCACGAACAAGACGCCGATCTGGACGGCGAACCTTCATCAGAAGCGACTCAGCTTTGGCGACAGGTAAGAGACAACTCTTTGGAGTATCTAGGCAGCCAGTCGAAGGACCTTGAGATCGCAGCCTACTTGGTTGAGTCTCTGATTCGGCTTGAGCGTTTCGCCGGGCTAAAAGAAGGTTGCCGCATACTGAAAGGTCTGGTCGACAACTTCTGGGGCGAGCTGTACCCAAGACCCGATCTGGATTACGACGAAGGGAACGAGGCAACGTTGCTTCCCATCGCCAGACTCGACTACGACTACGCTATTCGACGAATCACAATCACCGACGACACTTCTGTCGGCGAGCTTTGTGTTTGGCAGCATGCACAGACTCTTCTGCTTGCAGGATACAGTCCTGAAGAACAGGAAACGCGGATTGCCCAGGGTGCGGTCAGCGCTGAGATGTTCACTCGGGCTGCGGCTGAGACGACACCTGAATTCTTCCAGCAAGCAAAGGCAGACTTGGACGCAGCTGTAGCATCGGTTACAGAACTCAGTGAAACGCTGGACGAAAAGGCTGGTCCTGACTCGCCGAATTTGTCCAAGGCCTTCGAAGCGCTATCCGATGCGGATTCCGCGCTCAGGATGGTCGCGGGTAACAAGTTGATCGTGGCTGAGCCCGAAGCCGAAGCTTCAGAAGATGGCGATGGAGACGACACAGGTTCTTCGTCCGGTGGTGGAGGTCAGTCTGTCGGATCGATTGCGAGTCGCGAAGACGCCTTTCGAGAGCTCGAGAAAATTGCTGCCTGGTTCGAAGCCGCTGAGCCACAAAGTATTTTGCCTGCCGAAATAAGAAAAGCAGTTCGTCGGGGAAGAATGTCGCCTGCGGATCTGTATGCAGACCTGATTAGTGACGAAAGCGTGCGAGACCAGCTCTACCGTGATGTTGGAATTTCTGCGAATGAATCCGATAGCTCTGGCGACGACTACTAGTTCTACATGAAATTGATACGAGACTAACAACCTAGCGGAGACCGGGATGCCTGAATCTAATCAACACAAACTCGACCGCGTAAGGAAGCCACGCGTTCACATTACCTACGATGTGGAAATCGGGGACGCGGTCGTAAAGAAAGAGTTGCCCTTCGTCATGGGTGTTCTTGGTGATTTTTCCGGGAATCCGACTGAGCCGCTTAAGAAGCTCACAGAACGCAAGTTCGCCTCCATTGATCGCGACAACTTCAACGACGTCATGGCCAGCATGACTCCGGGCCTCAACATGAGGGTCGAAAACACACTTGCCGGCGATGGCAGCGAGATGGCCGTCAATCTGGAATTTAAGTCGATGGACGACTTTGATCCGGGCAAGGTTGTGGAACAGGTCGCACCGCTGAAGAAAATGCAGGAAGCTCGCGATCAACTCCGAGATTTGCTCACAAACATGGATAAGTCCGAAGACCTCGAAGCCGAATTGGAAGCCATTCTAAAGAACACTGAGAAAGCGACCGAACTGGCTGGCGAAATGGGCTTGGGTGCAGACTCCGGATCCGACAACGAAGGGGGTGAAGAATGAGCGCTGAAGAACAACAACAGGAAGCTCAGGCGGCTGAAGAAACAGCAGCCGGAGGCCTGCTGGATCAGATCGTCCAGCAAATGCCAAAGTCCGTCAAAAAGGACCGTGCGAATGATCTGGTGGGCAACCTTGTCCAGCAGGTTATGGACGGGACCGTCAAGTGGAGCAAGAGTGTCACTAAGACTGTGAATGACGCCATTGCCCAGATTGACGGCAAGATGTCTGAGCAGTTGGCGGCGATCCTGCATCACTCCGACTTCCAAAAGTTGGAAGGCTCATGGCGTGGCCTCCATCACCTGGTCATGAACACCGAAACCAGCAAGCAGCTGAAGCTTCGTGTGCTCAACATTTCGAAGAAGGATCTGTATCGCGATCTCGACAAAGCGGTAGAGTTCGACCAGAGCCAGATCTTCAAGAAGATCTACGAGTCTGAATTCGGAATGCCAGGTGGCGAACCTTACGGTGCATTGGTTGGTGACTTCGAATTCACAAACCATCCGGATGACATCGACCTGCTAGAAAAAATGTCCGGCGTTTGCGCTGCGGCACATTGTCCATTCGTGTCAGCGGCGAGCGAGTCTCTGTTTGGGTTCGATTCCTGGACGGATCTCACAAAGCCACGAGACATCGAAAAGATATTCATGGCGAAGGAGTACACAAAGTGGAACTCCTTCCGCGATTCACCGGACTCTCGTTTTGTCACGTTAGTCATGCCACGCGTATTGGCTCGGCTGCCTTACGGCGCTTCAACCAAGCCCATTGACGAATTTGGCTTCGAAGAAGTCGAACTGGACAAGCAGGGTAACGCCAAAGAAGTACCGCATGATAATTACTGCTGGATGAACGCCGCGTACGTCATGGGTGCTCAAATGACGGCGACGTTCGCCAAGACCGGATGGTGCACAGCGATCCGTGGTGTCGAAAACGGTGGAAAAGTCGAAGG
>JBGCDN010000257.1:0-2865 GCA_045105495.1 Planctomycetaceae bacterium | reverse complement strand
GTCGCTGATTTGTCCAGCGTGCCAGGGTTCTACATAGCCGACGGCCACCACCGTGCTGCGAGTGCATGGCGAGCGGCGACGGAACGGAAGAAGGCGAAGCCAAATCACACCGGCGATGAAGAATACAATTGGTTCCTGGCTGTCTTGTTTCCAGCCGGGCAGCTGAAGATCCTCGCCTACAACCGCATCATCAAAGACTTGAACGGTCTCTCACCGGACGAATTGCTGGCTCGCCTCGCAGAAGTCGGAACAGTCGAACCAACCGACAACCCTGTTCCAGACTCCGCCGGTTCGTTCTGTGTTTATGTGGCCGGTAGCTGGCATCGCGTGACGGTTCCAGCGGACAGCATTGACCACAACGATCCCATCAATAGTCTCGACGTCGCCATTCTCGAACACCAGGTCATCACGCCAATCTTCGGAATCAACGACGTACGCACAGATGCGCGTATTGACTTTGTTGGCGGGATTCGAGGAACCAAAGAGCTGGAACAGCGAGTTGATTCCGGCGACTGGGCGTGTGCAGTTTCGATGTACCCAACCTCTATCGAACAACTGATGGCCGTCTCCGACGCAGGCGAAGTCATGCCCCCCAAGAGCACCTGGTTCGAACCCAAGCTCCGAAGCGGCCTGTTCGTCCACCTCCTCGACTAGGCAACGCCCCATTGCATCGCGGGACGGCAGCAATGTCGGGATGGTGTTGATCGGGCGGTCCTTCGCCACGAGGACGACCATCAACAAGATGCTCTCCTCTCCGGGCCACAAGTGGGAGGGTGTCTTGGGTTTGAACTGCGTTCGTTGGCTGATTCTTGTGATCCTGATCACTGTTTGTCATCGTTACGAACTCGATACCAAGGCCCGACTCTCAAGGTCGAACTTCCGAACATGCACCGAGCACCGCTTTTTCTGCTTTACCTGAACGTGCTCGTCATCGCGACGTGCGGGTTGATCTACGAATTGCTGGCGGGAACACTCGCGAGCTACGTGCTTGGTGATTCGGTCACTCAATTCTCGCTGGTCATCGGCGTTTATCTGTCGGCTCTCGGTGTAGGTGCCTGGGTTTCAGGTTTCGTCAAAGGGAAGCTCGCCCGGTGCTTTCTTGCGGTGGAACTGGCGGTCGCACTAGTCGGCGGCTTCTCCGCGCCGATCTTGTATCTGGCATTCGCCTACGTCTCGTGGTTCCAAATTGCTTTGTTTGGAATGGTGTTCGCTATCGGTGTGCTAGTGGGTTTGGAACTTCCGCTGCTCATGCGAATCCTCAAAGACCAGCTCGACTTCAGCGAACTCGTCGCAAAGGTATTGACGTTCGATTACATCGGCGCGCTGTTGGCTTCGGTGTTGTTCCCGGTATTGCTGGTGCCGCGATTGGGTTTGATTCGGACATCGTTGTTGTTCGGGATGCTGAATGCGGCGGTTGGATTTTGGGGAACGTGGTTGTTGCGGCCACTGCTGTCAGCGAAGAGCCTTGGTGGAATTCGTGGCCGAGCTGTTCTGGTTGCAGGCTTACTGGTTGTTGCCTTCATCAAGGCTGATCGACTGACATCGCTCGCTGAAGAGAATCTGTTTCCGAACCAGATTGTGCACGCCGAGACGACGCCGTATCAGCGAATCGTCATGACGAAGAACCTGCAGGGTTTTCAGCTGTATTTGAATGGCAACCTGCAGTTCAATTCGGCAGATGAATATCGCTATCACGAATCTCTCGTTCATCCTGCCGTCAGCCTCAGTGATCATCCAAAGAATGTGCTGGTCATGGGCGGTGGTGATGGGTTGGCTGTTCGTGAATTGCTTCGCTATCCAGAGGTTGAGTCGGTCACGCTTGTGGATATTGATCCCAAAATGACCACGCTTGCTGACCGGTTCCCTCCACTGAGAGAACTCAGCAACAACGCTCTTACTGATCCGCGTGTCACAGTCGTGAACACAGACGCGTTCGTTTGGGTAGAGCAATCGACGGAACAGTTCGACCTGTGCGTCATCGACTTTCCCGATCCCGGCACGTTTTCTGTTGGCAAGCTCTACAGCCGGCTATTCTTCGGCATGCTCCGTCAGCGGCTCAAGGATACGTCGTGCGTCAGCGTACAATGCACCTCACCGCTGGCCGCGCCGAAGTCGTTTTGGTGCATCATTAACACCATGGAGAGCGCTGGATTCAACGTTCGCGCATTTCACGCGCCGGTTCCTTCGTTTGGTGTGTGGGGATTTGCAATGGCCAGCCCGACTCCATTCGATCCCGAAACCGTCAGCATTCCACCTGCCATTGAAACGCAATTGCGGTACCTCAATACAGAGAACGCTCGCAAGCTCTTCGTTTTGCCATCAGATCTGCAGCGTGTCGAAACGGAACTCAACCGTCTCAACAACCAAATCCTCGTTCGCTACTACGAATCCGAATGGAAGAAGTGGAACTAAGGGGGAACTTCCAGTTCCATCGGGGTGCGGCAGCAATGTTTGGATGGTGGGCGTCAAGAGGTAGGTCGCCGCAAGTCCGTGATGAGAGCGAGACTACTTGGCAACGTTCGTGGTAGTGAACCTTCAACGGTGAGGCTCGTAGGCCGTAGGCCTCGAGTATCAGCTTGATTCTTCGGCCACTTCATGCCTTGCCTGTGACTCAGGTTTCTTGAAGGGCGAGTGCGTTCGTTTCACCGACTGGCATGGTTCAAGTCCGCTACTAATGAACGTCAGCTTGGCTGGCTACTTCTCCAGAGCCGCCTTGAGAATGACAGTCGTGGGTCGAAGACAGCGTTGGTCGTCGCAAATTTGATAGCGAACCGAGCACTCAATTTCTTCCACCTTCGCTGTCGCGTTGGCGGAGAGTTCGCACGAGAACTTCAGGCGACCTTCAAACTGAGTGAGCCCTGGATT
>JBGCDN010000256.1:0-14328 GCA_045105495.1 Planctomycetaceae bacterium | reverse complement strand
CTTTGCCCCTCGGATGTCCGGTCATGTTCGAACAGGACAACAATTCGCAGGCTGATTCCGCGACTGGTGAATCTCAGCCAGATGTCATTTCAGAATGGAAGTCTGCAGTGCAGCACTTCTTCTCAAATGAGTGGGGCAACTTGCGCGATTTGATTCGGCGGCTTGAGGAAAGTGATTGGGACGGAATCTCACTCGAACCACCAGACGGCCAACCGGCTCCTCGGCCGTTTCACTCGACGATCGGTGCAGAGATTGCTGCGGCACACCGAGCTTCATCGGCCCATGCGGCTCAAGCAAGAACCATGGCTGAAATGGTTCCACAAGTTCCGGCGCGGCAGCCAACAGTTGCAGCTCAGCCAGCACCTGAATCAACACCACCGCGCCCGAGCACCACAATCGAAAACACGCGATTGGCCGACCTTGCCAAGCGACTTGAAAGCCAATTGAACAGGAGCGGCCCTGATGCATGACTTGGCAACTTATACAGACACAACGCATTGCGTGTTTCGGCGAGGCTCGACCTGGTTCGCATTTCCAGCAGAGTCGATTCGCGAAGTCTGCGAACGCCCAACTCTGGTCGAAGTACCAGGCAGCGCAAGTTTGCTGGCCGGACTTTGTCATGTTCGAAGCGAGTTCACACCAGTCATCCGGCTGGACCACTTGCTGACGGAAGACAGCAGCAAGCTATCAGAGGAACAGCAGATGCTGGTCATCCAAAGTGGTGACGGCGCATGGGGCGTTCTCGCCGACGAGGTTCGCGCGCTGGTTAGCCTTGAACCATCGGCAGGCGAAGAAGTGAAGGACATGCAGTGCTGGACATCAGCAATCACCGGATGGGCCGCATGGCAGTCCGAAAGTGTTCGAGTGCTACACGCGGGCAACCTGGCTGACCTGATTGAGAACGAGCTCACTCGGTCGTGGGGCGGCAACAAGCAGACAGGCATCACAGAGGGTCAATCATGAAGCTGCAAATTCGAATTCTCCTCAGCTACATCGGCATCGCTGCCGGTTCAGTTGGCATTGCTACACAGCAGTCGTCTGCAGCCCTTGCTTGGGGTCTCGCAGCTTGTCTTGCTGCTGTTGGAACCGGTGTCACTCTGTTCTGGCTCAAATCAGCGGCGACATCTTTGCAGCACTGCGTAGAACCTCCAGAAGTTGGTTCAACATCACCAATGCCGGGTACAGAATCACTGGCCGCCTTTCTCACTCAGTGGAGAGAGAAGTCTGAAGTCCAACTGCAAATGGAAGCAAATCGGTGGAAGGACGCGGGCGACCTTGTTGTCCAGTTAACGCCTGTGAATGGCCGAGGCATCGGTGTATCACCAGACATGACGCCCGGAACTCAGTTGCGAAATCATCTCATCACCATGGCAGGTGGGGCTCGAAACGGCATCCAGCAAATTATCGACCTGAGTAACGAGATCGCTCGAGGCATTCGAGAAACCGCCGACGGAACGAATCGGCAAAACGAAGCGGTCGTGCAGACGACATCGGCGGTCGAGGTGATGGCCTCAAACATCGACACAGTAACCCGAACCGCAAGCGAAGCCAGCGACACTGGTTCGACGGCCTTGGCGTCTGCACAGCAGGCCCACGAAGTCGTCAACAACTTGATCCGCGGTATGGATTGCATTCGGCTTCACGTCGAAGCCGCAGAAAAGAAACTGCTTGCACTAGGTGAGCGGTCACAGGAAATCGGTTCTATCGTTGAAACGATCAGCCTGATTTCTGACAAAACCGACCTGCTGGCTCTGAATGCATCAATCGAATCCGTACGAGCCGGAGAAAACGGTCGCGGATTCGCCGTGGTTGCAGAAGAGGTTCGAAAACTCGCGGAGCAGACAGCTGCAGCAGCCAGCGAAGTCACAACGCTGATCAATTCAATGCAGTCTGAGACACAGGAATCGATCGCCACCATGGTCGAAGAACGTGCTCAGGTTGATGAAGAAGTTCGACGAGTCAACCATGCAGGCGAAGCGCTGGACACCATCAGCAAGTCGCTTGCTCATTCCGCGAAACTGGTCACCGACATTTCCTCCAGTGCGACGGGTCAGCTTGAGAGTGCTCACACCGTTGTACAGGGCATGCAACAAGTTACTGCGGTCACAGACACGATTCGCGATCAAGCTGAACAGGTTCGCGAAACAACGATGGCTTTGGCGGCAGCCGCTCGCGATCTCGACGATTCAATTGCTCCGCTCTATGGCTGTGCAGCGAACTCAGGCTTCGCACCTCAGCCAGTCTCGATGATGCCAGCACCACGGCATCCGGGCATTGAGCCTCAGGCCGCAGGCAAACAGCTGCTTGAAGAACTTGCCATGGAGACAGCCAAGTGAGTAAGGCTCGAGCAAAAAATCCAATCACGCCAATTCGGCGGCTTCTCAAGAAGTCCGATCTCACAGGCGCCCAAACGAAGCTGGAAGACATTGCGTCTTCGAGCAATGACGCCGGTGCGGAATCCGCATATCGACTCGGTTCACTTCTTGTAAGCCTGCTGGAAATTGTAAGCTGCTTCGGTGAATCTGAGGACGATGCGAATCGAACTGCCGAAGTTGTTGCGTTCGTCAACGATAGTCTCGACACGCTGAAAGACACCCTCGAAGACGAAACAGGCTGTGGATCACGAGCCCGTGAGACGATTGATCTCGCCAAACAGGAGTGGGGCGAATACCTCGAACTGCTTCCCGCCGACGAAGCTGCATGGAGCGAATGGCCTGAAACAGATAGTGAATCTGATGACGATGACTTCGATGCATCGGGCATCGACCTGACAGCACTGTTGGCGGGTCTGGGATCAACACCTGCTCCACAGCCAGTCGCGGACAAACCAGAAGCGACGCCGAAACAAACAAGTAGCGAACAGCCATCTCGCAAGCGGGCCGTAAAACAACCTGCTGCGGCTCCGTCGATTCCAGATCCACCGGCACCAGAACAGCCGGAGATGGACTCTGAAATTGTCGAGGCGTACACGGACGATGCAACCGGTTGCCTCTCATCGATGGAACAGTGTCTGCTTACCATCGAATCAGACCCGACGAATACTGAATCCATGCTGCAGTTCTGTCGTGAACTGCACACGCTGAAAGGTGCATCGGGCAGTGTTGGGCTAAGCAATTTGGCTCACTATCTGCACCAGCTCGAAGACTACATCGAAGCGACCCACAAATCTGGTGGCGCATTGGATGTCGATCCCGTCTTGCTGGGAGTCGATGCTGTCCGTGATCAGCTGACGCTACTCACAGGCGGAAGCTTGCCAGAAGCAGAGCCAGCCGTCCTGAACAATCCGGAACCCGTCTTTCAGCAGCAGCCACAGCCGTCTCGCCCCGCATCGCCCAGATCTGACACTCAGACAGAAACCAACTACGTTCGTGTCGAAGCAAATCGGCTAAGCAAGCTGATGGACCTGCTGGCAGAACTCGTGAGTCTGCGGAACCGGCGTGACACTTACGTAGGTGGACTGCGTGAGCTCCACACCGGCGTCGGCGGATGCGTTTCTCGAATGCGAACGCTGACAGAGAAACTCTCCAACGTAACTGACGGGGCAGATTCCGAATCAGAAAACTTCGCCCGCAGCGCGTCGCGGCATGCGACGTATCGGGCACGTGAACTTGCTGAACTTTGTAGTGACGTTGCCGAACTCAACAGATCGCTGCGTGAAGTCTTCGACCCACTCGGAAACGACAATGTTGCTGTTTCGCGGCTGATTGGTGAGTTCCGTCGAGAACTAATGGATCTGCAGCGAGTTCCCGTTGCCGGATTATTCCGTCGCCTCCATCGACCAACCCGGGACGCAGCGAGGCAGGAGGATAAGCAGGTCGAAGTCGAATTCGTTGGCAGCGATGTCCGACTGGAAAGATCGCTTCAGGAACGACTGTTCGAACCACTGCTACACATCGTTCGGAATGCCGTCAGTCATGGAATCGAAAGCCCGTCAGAACGCACACAAAGTGGAAAAGATGCGGCTGGCCGAGTCACTCTGACAGCCCATTCAAATGCCACGAGCCTTGTATTCGAAGTGCGCGACGATGGTCGTGGGATGGACTATGAGCGACTTGAACAAAAGGGTCGAGAGAGAGGATTGATCGCGACCGGTGATTCGCCTTCGCGTGATCGTCTGGCTCGATTGATTTTCCATCCGGGGTTCTCCACACGATCGGAAGTGAGCGAAGTATCCGGCCGAGGCGTTGGGATGGATGTTGTGGCCACACAAGTGCACCGCATGCGGGGCCGCGTCGAAATTGATTCAAAAACCGGTGACGGAACATGCTTCCGAATCCAAATCCCACTGCGGTCGGCCATCGAACATTCCATGGTCATGCGATGTGGCGGACAGCTTTTCGCCGTACCAATGCAGTTCGTTCAGGCGGCTCGGCCAGAACCCGAAGACCTGCCAGAGAGTATTAATACGGTGCGGCTTGGAGACCTCCTCCACCTCGAAAACGTCGCGCAGGGCAAGGGGCAACTTGTTGTTCTTGGCCATCATGCGAATGGAACCGCAACGGCTGGCAACAGCGTCGCCATCGAAGTTGATAGCGTGGTTGGTGCTGAAGAAGTTGTTGTTCGAGCCTTGCCATTGCTGCTTGGTAGTCATCCGCTGCTCTCCGGCCTGACACTGTCTGGCCATGGTGAGACGGTTCAAATTCTCGACGTCCATCGACTGATGCAAATGGTCGAAAACGCTGAGACGGCAACCACCTTCAAGCCTCGGGAACATCGCGAAGAAGCAGGCAAAAGTCGTCTACGCATACTTGTTGTGGACGATTCGCTCAGCACTCGACGAACTCACGTTCGGCTTGTCCAGCAGGCAGGCTTCGAATCTGTCGAAGCCGCTGATGGCCTTGAAGCACTGAACCTCCTGAAGACAAACAGTTTCGACGCCGTTCTGACTGACCTCGAGATGCCACGTCTCGGTGGGTTCGAACTGGTTTCTGAAATCAAACAACGATCACGAATCGCGGACATCCCCGTCATCGTGATCACAAGTCGTGGTGACGAAGAGACGCACCGACGACTGCTCTCATTGGGAGCAAATCAAGTCGTTGTTAAGCCATTAACGAATGCTGTTTTGGCTGAGCTGGAAAATACCCTCACTACGGCCGCACAGACTGTTACGGCGTAAGCCGGGCCAATACGTAACGGAGAACATTAAGATGTCTGAAACAACAATTCTCGTCATCGACGATAGCGCGACAATTCGGAAGATGGTGGATACCCATCTAAGCCGCGAAGGCTACCGAGTCGTTCTCGCGCCGACCGCTGAAGAAGGAATAGAGTTCGCGCAGAGTGTCTCGCCAGATCTCATTCTGCTTGACCATCAGTTGCCAGGAACGCTGGGTATTGAAGTTGCTCGGCAGCTTTCAGAGATGCCGGCAGTTGCTTCGATTCCGGTCGTTGTTTCATCGACGCTTCGCAAGCAGGCGTACATGGAATACACCGAGCAGTCGAATGTCGTCGACTCTCTGCCTAAGCCTTACACTCCCGAACTGCTAAAAACCACAGTAGCCAACGCCGTCGAAAACGGAGCGATGATTGTTGCTTCGCAGTCTGGCGGAACAGCTGTCCCTGAAGTTCACGATGCCAACAGCACTGCCTCGCTGTCTGGTAGCCTTGCCCACTTCAGCCTGCGTGAAATTCTGGACTTCCTAAACAACTCGCAGCACACCGGTATGCTGGAAGTCGAAACGGCGATGGACCGCGTTTACTTCTACATTAAGGGTGGCCGAATCCAGGCCGTTGTTTCTCCATCGGTTGGGATTGAACAGATTGAAGCAACACTGCCTGCCAAGATGAAAGACCTTGGCCCGCTTCTTAAATTCACGGCGGGAACCGGTTTCTCATCACAGGTCGACGGACTTGTAGAACTGCTGGATCGCAAAGTTCTCGATCCACGCATGCTCAAAGCACTGCTTCGCCATCAGGCCGCTGTTCTCACACGACTGTGCTTCGAAGCGGAAGAAGTGCGTAGCTTCTCGTTCGAATCAGATCGTGAAGTGCCTTCGTTGTTCACGCGTTCGAAACTCGAAAGCAGCCTCGCATCGCTGTTGGTAGACGCGTCTCTAACTGCTGCTGACACACCAGAATGCAACGAGACGATTGCCTGGGTTCGTAAAGCAATTCGCGGACAGAACCTCGACCGTGGCGGGCTTGACGCGAAACACATGAAACTACTGTCACATCTCGAAGACCCAATTACGGCTCAGCAACTGGCTGACAAAACCGGTGTTCAACGAGACGAAATTGTTCGGGTTCTCTGCGGCTTGGAAGCCGTCGATTGGATTGAACGTCGCGAACACAAACAAACACGTCAGGTCATCGCAATGGAAAGCGACCGCGATGCAGCAAACATGCTGAGAGATCTGCTGGGCGGTGACCACGACCTGTCCGGACGGGTTGTTCGTGACCGACTTGGGCTACAGCTATTGTTGAAGCGAAACACGCCCGATTGTGTGATCCTGCCGACAGATGTTCCTGAATCTGCTGAACTGATCCGCCAGCTCAGAGAATCAGCTGATCATCAAGACGTCCGACTCATCGCCGTCACTTCTGGTGAAGACCAGGCTACCGAAGTGTCGCCAGACGCAGTCCTCTCACGCCCGTACACATTGAACGATGTACTTGAGGCCGTGAACGCAACACTCGAATCAGCTCCTGTCACAGCAAGTGTCTAAGGCCGCTTTCCAAACCGAACAGAAATGACGTTGAGGGAGACAGAACATGGCGTTCACACTTGATGAGCTCTACAACATGCAGGATCACAACGGTGAGCCTGAACCGACAAATGACAACGATGCCCATTTCGAAGCCGAGACCGCGGTCGAGGTGCAGGATGTGGCTGAAGACGCCGGCCTGACAGATGCTCAATCGCCATCGATTGAGCCAAGCGGAGGCTCGCCTTCAAACACTATCGAAAACGAACTGCAGGAACTTCGCGCTGAGGTGAGTATCTTGCACGAGCGTCTGGCCGCCGCCAAACAGCGGGAAGGACAAGGCGATCCGTTCCAGGAAGAGATGATCGAGCTGCTGCGTTCAGAAGTAACACAGCTGCAGGCTGAACTCGCCGCCAAAGACCTGTTGCAGGCTGAAGCCCCAAGTGACGCTGTGACTACATTCGCTGCAACCGATGTCGACTCGGCAGAACTGGACAAGCTTTGTTCTCGCCTCGAAGAGCTCCTGCGAGAACTCGACGAGAAAGACGAACAGGTTTCCGTCCTGCAAAGCCATCTTCAGGCCGCAGAGGATGCGAACCACGCCGAGCAGAACGAGCGGTATCAGCTGGAATCATGGCTCGAAGAAATCGAGTCACGGATTACTCGTACCAGTCGCGATCACGAAGCGCAGCTCTCCGAACTGCAAATGCGACTGACGCAAGCCCGTGCTGAACGACGGCAAGCTGAAACTTCAGCCGGCGAGACAAATACGGACACGAGGATTGAAGCTCTTCAGCGTGTTGTCACTGAGGTTCGTGAAGATAAAGAATCGCTCCAGGCGAATCTCGACGAAGCTCAGGCAACCATTCGCAACTTGGAAGCGGCGGTCGAAGGCGCGAAAGAAGACGCCAGCCGCGAAGAAAGCGTTCAACTCTGTCAGGAACGCGCCGATATCGCCAGACAGCGTTTCGAACTCGAAAAGACCAAACGCGAAATGGAAGAACAGCGGGCTGTTGAAGGTTCTGACCTTCGCATTCGAGCACTCCGTGATCATCTCAAGGAAGTCCAGGCCACCGAAGCAGTTGAGAAGCAAGAAGCGTTTGAAAACTCACTGGCAGGACGAGTATCCCGCCTGTGGAAGCGGTTGGATAGCCGTTAAGCCATCCGCGGTTACGCGTTCCCATTCCTGAGCCTTTGCCATGATACAAAGCAAAGAACACAACCAGACCGGCAACCTGCCCCGCAGTGTCGACCACAACGACTTGCTCGAACTGGCAAGAGACCTCGATCGGTTCTCACGCCGGTTCGAACGATTCTGCCTGGTACAACTCGAGCAGCTGGATGTGTACGCGCAGAACTTGGAGCGGGAGAAGCAGCAGTTCGAACGCCAGCGGAGTCGCGACTTAAAACAAATTCAGGACAACCGACGAGCCCTGCAGGAAGCATGGGCCGAACTGAAAGAAGGCCACGCTGCAGCAGCAGAAATCGAAGCCCCTGACTTTGGGCCAAGTGAAGTCGAAGCTGACGTTCCACTTTGCATGAAGTCGGCGAGCGATCCGTTGCAGGTTCTGCTACGACCAGGCAACAGTGGAGAAATGCTCATCGGCCAATTGTTGCTATCACTATCAAGACTGAACCGAGCACACGGCGGATGCGGAGCTCGGTTCGAATTAAGTGAGTGTTACAGCAAGACAAATGGCGACATGATCCTGGACGTTCACCTGTTTCCTGCTCAGCCATTGGTTGCCATGGAAGAAGGCGATATCTCGGACGACATTCTTCGTTGGCAGAAATTCAAATCGGCGTTGGTCATGCTGCCGTTGGGGAGCGGACTGGATAAAGTTATCGAATCCGCCAACGTCGCCCCGCGCGATCATGAAACGGCACAGACTTTTCTGTCCGCCGCGCGCCGAGCTCAGGATGGAGATACTCGTACCGCAAGCTCGGTGAAACGCGGTTCAAAGTCACGCCAGGAGTATACTGATCAATTGGTCGAGCTTGTTGAACGGCACGAAGTGGACGGACTTGCTTTGCAAGCAATTCTGACCTGACGAAACATCGGTTGGTTGCCAGCAACATCCTGAATCGCCATCCTTTGAAGATCGAACAACGGTCTCAGGATGAACTTCATGCAGCGTTTTCAGCTTGCCGCACTTCTGTTGCTGATCTTTGCAGCTCCGGCTGTATCGGCAGATAAACCCAACTTCGTTTTCATCCTTGTCGACGACCTCGCTCGGGCAGACATGTCGTGTGAAGGCAGCACGTTTTACGAAACGCCAAATATCGACCGCATCGCCTCCCGCGCGATGCGGTTCGAGAATGGCTACGCTGCCTGTCAGGTTTGCAGTCCTTCTCGAGCAGCCATTCAAACGGGAAAGTATCCCGCGCGGCTGAAGATCACAGACTACATCGCTCAGAACGATGGGAATCAGCCAGAGAACTGGAGACGCAACACGGTTCTACTACCAGCGAAGTACAAGAAGCGACTTCCGCTCGAAGAAGAAACAATCGCTGAAGCCCTGGTCGAAAATGGCTACAGCACATTCTTCACCGGGAAGTGGCATCTGGGGGACGATGACTACACGCCCAATGATCAGGGATACCAAATCAACGTTGGTGGTTATCACTTCGGCACACCGCCAGGTGGTTACTTCGCACCCTATCGAAATCCAAAGCTTAAGGACGGGCCCGCTGGTGAAGTTCTACCGCTTCGATTGGGACGAGAAACTGCGAAGTTCATCAGCGACCATAAGGACAAACCGTTCTTTGCGATGCTTTCGTTCTACTCTGTTCATGGTCCAATCCAAAGCACTCGAGAGCTTTGGAAGAAGTATCAGGCAAAGGCAGAACGTTTGGGCCTCACGGGCGACGACAAACAACGATTCATCATCGATCGCACGAAAGAGGTGCGTCAAACTCAGGACCACCCGGTCTACGCAGGCATGATGGAATCGATGGACTCGGCCGTTGGTCTGGTTCTGAAAGCACTGGATGATGCCGACCTCAGCGAGAATACGGTCGTCATTTTCACCGGCGACAACGGTGGCGTCTCTTCGGGAGACGGATTTGCAACCAGCAGCCTGCCGCTTCGAGGAGGTAAGGGTCGCCAATGGGAAGGCGGTTTTCGAGAACCGTATTATATCTCGTGGCCGGGCGTGACAGATGGCGCGGTCTCCTCAGCTTTTGCAACCGGCACAGACTTCTATCCTACAATCCTCGAGATCGCAGGCATCGACGCGATGCCAACGCAGCACGTCGATGGTGTCAGCCTGGTTCCGGCTCTCAAAGGAGAAGCCATGCCATCGCGCGATCTGTTTTGGCACTATCCGCATTACGGTAATCAAGGTGGCGAACCATCGAGTGTCATTCGCCGAGGCGACTGGAAACTAATCCATTACTACGAAGATGGACGCCGAGAGCTCTACAACCTTCGAATTGATGAGGGAGAGCAAAACAACCTGGCCGCACAGCAGCCTGACAGAATGGGAAGACTCGGTAAGGCGCTGGACGCATGGCTGCTATCAGTTGATGCCGAACTGCCTTCAAAGAACCCAAAGTGGGACAAGGCGAAGTTCACGAAGCAAATTGAAACGCTCTACAAAGCTGGACACCAGCGACGTGAGCGAGAACACGCAAAATTCTTAGATCCAAATTTCAAACCGCGTGGAGGCTGGTGGCAGGACCGAGGCAAACGCCGCGCTAAGTAAGTTTCAGTGAAGCAATACCAATTCAAACAACGGCCCTTCAATTTGCAGAAGCAAGATTCGGGACTTGGCCGCACAGATTTTTGTTGACATTTCGCACCGCCACCTCAAGAATCGGGCTGTCCGTGCTGTCGTACTTCCCGCCCCCTTTCGCAAGCTCCAGACTCGTAAGTCCCACACCCCTCCGAACCCGTTGGGACTCGTCTTGTCGTTGAACACGACCCCGTCTTGCACCGGTTGTACGTACCGCCTCTGTGCTGTTAATGATGGTAATTTGGGAGATTTGCGCCGTATGTCGCTTACACAAACTTCCGAGGATCAAGGCCTCGAATTCGATATCTCTGCCTACTGCGATGATTTGGGAGAGCAGTTCGAAGAAGAAATTCGAGCACTTGGAGTGAACCCTTCTGAACCAACAGGTGCTAAGCCTGGCTCAGAAGAGAAGGTCACTATGCTGGCAGCTCGTTACGCTGCTGGCTTGCCGCTGTGGCACAACGATGACTGCTACGACCACGGTCCTGGCAGTATTGGCAGTCTTCTTTTCGATGGCCTAGCCGCCGCCGCAAAAGAGCAGCCAGTTGCAGCAAAAGCATAAGTTCTCGCAAGAGATGCAACACACGAAGGGCGAGCAACAAAGGTTGCTCGCCCTTTTTCTATGCGCGCTCCACGAAGCGGCCAAGCGTCTTCGTGGGTAGAACAGCGTATGGATCTCCGTAGTAAAACGATGGGCAGAAAACCCACGGCATCGAAGCCTGTGCCCGATCCCGATCGGCGAAGAATTGGTGGCTAGGCCGCTGGCAAACCTCTGTGCTTGCGATGCCAATTGTCCAGAAAGGTTCGGCTGGTCTCAAAGATTCGTGGAATCCCTACTGCGCGACTCTAGCGGTTATCCGGGTCTTTGAAGCTGCGAACACGGGCGAATTCCTCGTCGTAATCCGTTGAATCGCCACGAGTTGCGTGCAGTCAAGCAGGACGAACGGGCGTTTCGCTGTAAACGATGCTGGTCGTTCAGTCGCTATGCCGCTCAGTGCTGTCAATAGCATTAAAGTCGGCCAACAAGGAACGTCGAAGATAATCCTCAGACGATTGCAGCCAGTGCTCTTGAGACGGAACTTTCTCTCTCTCTCACACAAGTCACTGTCATCAATGTCCAGGGGGGACAGCGAAACTGCTATCGGCGTGAGTCCATTCGGGCGCTGGAACATTCCAGGGGGGCCTTTCTTGACTCATTCCAATTGCGCTCTCGGTCTGCTTTCCCCGAAGAGGTTTGGTCGCGTTGATCGTTTCAGCGTGCCCATCAAAACAAAAACCCCGACCCAAGCTTGCGATGGTTTTGTTTCGGCTTTCGCCGAGGTGAGGCGGCTATCGTGAAGGGGGTGTGGCTGATGGAAGACTCCCACAAGTCAAAGTCAGTTAGCCTTGAGAATCTGGATTGGAGAGCCCCGCAATGAAAACGATCTTCACTACTGGACAAGTAGCAAAGATCTGTAAGGTCGCACCCCGAACCGTCAGTAAGTGGTTCGACTCAGGCCGATTGCGTGGATACAGAATTCCTGGATCACAGGACCGACGTATTCCACGTGAGCACCTGATTCGTTTCCTTAAAGAACACGGGATGCCACTGGGCGAACTTGAAGACGAAGCCATGGGCAAAGTATTGCTCGTTGGTGCCGATCTGAAGGTTCGCGGTGATCTTGATGATGTAATGAGCAACGACGAATTCAAAATCGAAGTTGCTGCCAGCGGATTTGAAGCTGGCATCCAGGCCGAATCACTCCACCCCGATTGCGTTGTCGTTGACTTCGTAATGGGTCGTGACGAAGCCTTGATGATTGCTCAGAACTTACGTCGCAATAACGAGTACGCCGAAACCGTTCTTATCGGACTTCTGTCCGACGAAGACAACGCAAGTGGTTTCGACCGAACTCTCTTCAATGAAACATTCCGAAAGCCATTCGACGCAGCATTGCTCGCCGAACGAATTCGGACACTCGTTAACCGAAAGAAGCAGTTGGCCTAACCAACCGACTCATCGTGATGGACTGCTAAGGTCCGTCACAAAGAGTCAACAGGAGCCGCCCCGGCAGGACGCCGGTCAAACTCTGCTACTTGCGGTCATTGCCAGGGGAAAGACCTGCTCGGTGCCATGGAAGGTACCGAGACGGTCCACTCCCCGAACACGTCCTGTCGAATCATGACGATTCGCAGGACGGAGTGATTGATTGAGATTTGAAAAGGCCCGTGTTTTTCACGGGTCTTTTTTCGTTTGCAGACGCCAACGCTGGATGCTGCGTGGCACACTTCCTCACGTTCTTGAGTGTTCCGTCGTAGTACAAGCACAGGCTCTGTCACGCAAGATGTTAGTGAACGAGGTTACGGGTCCCGGCAGCCTTGCCCGGTTCGAGACTCGTTGCCTCATCCACTACGAAGTCAATGCCTGACACTCATCGATAGACGAATACCACTGCCTTCGAGCTTCCATGACCAAGTTCAGACCAATCATGACCGCTCTTGCGATCTCCATGATTGGCTTACTGTTGGTTCTCTCTCGAATCGATTGCGGTGGAACCTATCCAACGCTTGAAGGTCCTGGGCTGACTCTCGACGAAGTCTACAACGTCGAACAAGGTGTCTACCTAACCGTTGCCGCAAAAGAACTCGGCTGGACCCTGTTCACGTTCTCTGGCGCCCAACAGGCGTTTGGTGACAAGACTGCTTACAACCCAGACCATCCGCCGATCGGTCGTCTGCTACTCGGTTTAGCGCACAACGCTGTGACTCAGTTTTTGCCTTCGGAGTCTGGTTCCGCCGTCACGATTGCTGCCGGGCGAGTTGGTTCTGCCGTAGCTTTTGCAGCAACCCTGTTCCTCATCACTTTCTTCGTTGCCCACCGAGTGAACCTCATAGCAGGAGTCGCATCGGGGGCAGCGCTTTTGATGATGCCACGTGTTGTTGGGCACGCGCACCTTGGTTCGCTGGAGACCATGGTCGGGTTCTTCTACACCGCCGCGATTCTGGCAGCTGGGCGAACCGCCGACAAAGGCTCTCGCTCAAGCACAGGGCGCTTGATCGTCGCTGGAGTTCTCATCGCGGTTGCGATGCTGACCAAGATTCAAGGGGTCTTCTTACCGGCGGCAGTAATTGGCTGGATGCTTCTCACCCGAAAATTTGGCGGGCTTCGATCAAGCTTCATTGTGGCTATCACCGTAGCCGTGTTCTTCGTCGCGCTTTGGCCATGGCTGTGGCTGGATCCGATTGAACACGTTGGCGACTACCTTGGCCGGACGACAGATCGCCAAACCGTCTACAACTATTACCTCGGCGATCGCTTCGCAGCGCCGGCGACAAATGATGTACCGGCTACGCCATGGAACTACACGCTGGTTATGTTTCTGACAACGGTTCCAGTCGGGCTGCATATGTTTGGATTCGCTGGCGCAATGGGGGCGTTGAAGCGGCAGCTCAGCGAATGGCAGGGAGCCGTTTTGTTTGGCATTGCTGTGCCACTGGTTGCGTTCTCGACCATCGCCCCCGTTTACGACGGCGCGCGGTTGTTTTTGATTGTCTATCCGCTGTGGGCGATTCTGATTGGAATTGCGTTCTCTGCAGGACTGGACTTCGCAAGGAAGAAGTCACGGTTCCTACCAGTGGTTCTTATCGTTGGATTCGCGTCGCAATGCGTCGGCACTCTCACCACGGCGCCATTTTATTTGAGCTACTACAACTTCGCTGTTGGCGGAACCGCTGGAGCTGACGAGCTTGGGTTCGAACGTTCCTACTGGGGCGAGGCGACCACGAAGAGTTTCTGGGATCAAGTGCCAGAAGGATCGACGGTCTACGTCGCTCCGGTTCTCGACAACTATCGCCTACAGAGCTTGAAGAAGTACTCGCCGATTATCCAGCAGCGAAACATCACGCTGGAACCATTCTACTACGATCTAACTAAGCAGCCTGGACTGATACTCATCCTACATCGC
>JBGCDN010000255.1:0-4300 GCA_045105495.1 Planctomycetaceae bacterium | reverse complement strand
TCGGTTCCAACTGCACCCCAGTGCTCTGCCAGCCTTTGCCCGCTTGAACCGAAAACGTCGCCGTGCCGCCAACGGCCAATTGTTTGCAGGGCGACATCGCGATTGCCCCGCGTTTGAGGTCATAGCCATCGACAAGCTGATTGATGAACTCATGCCAGCGAACTTCCAGCTCTTCAGGATCGTTGGCAACCAGGAGTGACAGCTTTTGCATGAATTGTGCGTAGGAGATGTGTGCGCCGAGTTTTCGAAAACCCTCTCCGTACTTTGGGTGTTCAGCCAGAAACCAACAAGCTGCCCATGACCAGGGGTAGATGGCTGGGTCGGATGGTTTGACCTGCATGACTTTGGCTAGTCGCAGCGATTCACCACCTGAAACGGCGCGGTTAAGGAACGTGGTTCTTCCGAACCCTTCATAGTCCTTCTTGTTTTCGGGCATTACACCAAATGTTGGTCCGTTCGGTGTTATGCGATGGGTCGCGAAGTATTCGGCCATGCCTTCCATATACCACGGCGGCGGAGCGTTCGTGCTGCCGGTGACGCAGGTCATGAAGCAATGCGTGAACTCATGCAGCGCGAGGTGCCGGGTGTAGTAGTCGAAGTCCTGCGCGTTGGCCCAGAACTCGTAGCCGAGGTGACGACCGTTTTCGAACTGCGGAACGCGGCTTGTGAGCAAACCGAGTGACTGGAATGTGGACTTTTCTGCCATCAGAAAACCGGTTGCCTGAAACTCGCCACCTTGTCTCGATGCCGGCAATGCGCCGAAGTACTTGGTGAGCCGGTCAAACAGAGCATCAGCCAGTTTGGGAATCGATGCGGCTAGCTTTTGATCTTCGATATCTGTGTACAGAACCAATCGCTTCGATTCGAAACGTCTGATTTTCGAACCTGCCAATCGTTTCGGGTTCACGACGGTTCGATCGTCATTTCGACGATACACTGTCTGCGATTTCGAAGTTGGAACCGGTACGGCAGAGGTACTGCGAGGTGGTTCGGCCTGAGCCTTGTTCTCTTCAGTGATAGAACCGACCATCACCGCGAATAAGCACGTGACAATAGCTTGTCTCAAAACGCAGCGACGCTGGCTTCGCATCTGTAACTCCAAACGCATCATCGAAGATGAACCATGTCTGATTTTATTTACTGTCTGAACTCAAGCACCATCAAGCCAACGCCAATCGCAGAAAAGATCCGGATTGCTGCTGACGTCGGTTACAAGGCGATCGAGCTGTGGCACGATGATATCGATCTTCATCTTCTGCAAGGCGGAACGCTGGAAGACCTGCGGAAGCAACTTGATGATGCCGGTCTGTCAGTTCCAACGACTATTTTCCTCAAAGGATGGTTCGACACAACTGGTGAAGCTCACCAGACAGCGTTAGACGAATGCAAGCGGCGGATGGAGCAAGCTGGTGCTTTGGGAGCTCAGCATTGCATTGGTGGCCCACCCCATGATCCGAATCTGGACTACGAACTTGGAGCCAAGAACTACGCCGAGCTAGTGGGAATTGGTATCTCGGAGTTTGGCGTTCGTCCGGTAATGGAATACCTCGGATTCGCCCAGGACCTCAAAACGATCGAAGCCGCGCTGCGGATTATTGAGTTGAGTGAGCATCCGGACGCGACGACTGTGGTTGATCCGTTTCACTGCTACGTGGGTGGTGGCCCGATAGAATCGATCAGTAAACTCACGCCCTGTCAAATTGCCGTCGCCCACTTCAACGATGCGCCAGACGAACCTGAACCATCGACTCAACGTGATCCTGATCGTGTGATGCCGGGTGACGGTGTGGTTGATCTGAAGCTATTCTGTGATCAACTACGAGTGATTGGCTACAAGAAGTGTTTGTCTCTTGAGCTATTCAATCGAGACTACTGGCAGCAGGATCCCGAAGAAGTCGCGAGAGTTGGTCTTGAGAAGATGATGGCTGCTGCTGAGGCGTAGTTTGCCTTCCCTGACGCCATCTGCAATTTGGGTTCGGTGCGATGAAAGATAGGTGAGGTTTGCTTTTCTTGAATGAACGGCAAACATTTTTGAGTAGTTCGAGAATCACACTATTGGAAACCGTTCTCGAATCGATCAATGCCTGTGCGCAGCTCCCCTAAAACTCTGTTAGCTATTGTCTTGTCGATCTGCAGCGTTTTGTTGGTTGGGGCATCGGCGTCCCGGGAGGACGGTTCGCATTCGGTTCGGCGATTGGCCACGTCGAGTCGTCTGCCGAATGCGATTCGAGTTCACCCGAAAGTGATTTCGGGTGGTCTGCCGGATGGTGAGGCTGCGTTTGAAGAATTGGTTCAGCTAGGCGTGAAGACGGTCATCAGTGTGGACGGCCTGAAGCCAAAGGTGGAACTGGCGCGTCGTTTTGGATTGAGATACGTGCATCTCCCACACGGCTACGACAGCATTCCGGCGGGGCGAACACACGAACTTGCAAAGGCGGTTCTCGAACTGCCCGGCCCGATTTATATCCACTGTCATCACGGCAAGCATCGCAGTCCTGCGGCAGCGGTCGTGGCGTGTGTTGGAGCAGGGTTGGTCAAGCCAGCGGATGGAGAATCGATTCTGCGGCTAGCAGGAACCAGCCGGCAGTACCGTGGTCTGTATCGTTCGGTTCGCGAATCCAAACCGCTATCGAAATCAGTACTGAACCGTCTGCACGTCAGGTTTCAGGAGTCTGTGCCGCTGCCGCCCGTTGTTGAAACGATGACGAAACTTGAGGCCACGTTGGAAAGACTTGAGCAGTTCCAGAAGGATGGTTGGAAAGTTGATCCGCTTCATCCAGATCAGACTCCCGCTCACGAGTCGCTTCAGTTGCTGGAATTGCTGACAGAATTTGGTCGCGACCCAGACACGGTCGGTAAAGGTACAGGCTACAGAAGCCTCGTCGCTGAAACTGATTCACTGGCTGAGGAACTACACACTGAGCTCGCGAAGCAACGTGGTGAACGCGTTTCGCCGAATCGCGTCTTGAAGAGGATTCGTCGTAGTTGCTTGTCGTGTCACGAACGCTTCCGCGATTGAGCTTTCAAAACGCGTACCCAAGGTGCTCTATTTCATCGGCAAATAGAGTCGCTATCCGCTCCGCATCGTTTGCTGAAAAGTACTCTCGATAGTCGCGCTTTTCTTTGCGTTGATTTGACTTCGCGTTGATGAGCTCCATCGTGGTCGGCAAACCAATTCGCTGCCGCGCGTCGTCAAGGTCGTCAGCGAGGTGTTCAAAGCGGTAAACCGCATCGACGGCGATCTTGCCATCTAGTGAATACAAGTCGAAGCCACGTTTTTTGAGCTTCGATGGGTAGCCGGAATCAATGAACTCGGTCATCGTTGGCCGTGGTTCTTTGCTGTGCTTCCAGTAGTAGGCCGAAACGGTTCGGTCCCAGGGGTTCCGTTCGAAGCAGAATTTGAAGTAGCTGTTCCAGACATCCAAGCCAATCGCATCGACAACTTCTGTTGCCGAGATGTGATTATAAAAGCGTTTCTTGCGTCGGCCCTGGAACAGGCGACCGATGTCAGCAACCCGGTACGAAGAGACTGGTGCAAGGTAGTTCTGTGGGCCGAGGCCCCCCGCCGCTTGACGCTTTGGTTCGTCTTTCTTGGAGATCGGCGTGATGATGTCGTCTGGGCCGCAGTATTTGGAAAGCGCGATCTCGACGGAGGTTCCCGCAGTCTTGTTCGTCTTGATGAAGATGAATTTGTGACGGTGCGAGATAATCATGAAAGCGTTCCGCATCGTCGGTGACTATGCGTCTGAGGCCTTGAGACGTTGAGGATTCCCATCCAGGTGGCCGGGGTTGGATTGAGCCTGTGAAGGACCCGGTTCGATCGACAGGCATCGGCCGACTTGGCTGTACTTGGTCAACACTTCAGGGTTCGCTCGTGCCTCGCTCCGAGCCGTCCGGGACGCCGGTCGCAGAATGTTAATCCGTGTTCGACGTCTGGCGAAGAGCGATTACTTACCGGTGCCTGCGCCAACGTTTCGCAGAAGCCAGCGGTCGTAAATGAACGGCCCGAACGGAATGATTGCGGCCAAGAAACCCATCATCGCCGCGCTGTAGGTGATGGGGATTCGCTTGATAGCCATCAGTAGCATGATTCCGAGTGCAACGAACAGAAACCCGTGAAGCGAACCAACGATACTGACCGCTTTGGGCATGTTGGCCATGTACTTGAGCGGCATGGCGATAAAGAACAGCACCAACGTCGACATGCCCTCCACAATACTCATCCGGCGCAGGTTGGTAAGGAACGCACGGTCGATGCTGGTTCCGGTGGCTTCGTTTGGTTCTTCCATGATGTCTATTC
>JBGCDN010000254.1:0-9423 GCA_045105495.1 Planctomycetaceae bacterium | reverse complement strand
GGGTGCATTATCGGGGGCGCTGGGGGATGGAATCGGGAGGGCCGAAACGTCTCGGTGGTTTGGTTCTATGGCGGGCGTGCGATCATGCCGTCGCCAAAGGTGTCGTCTAGTATTCGAAGTCTGCATGAGATTTACAGCGGCTTCGGGCTGGACGTTATTGGGGTCACACCAGCTACCGATGAGCCCGCGATCGTTAAGGATGCGGCTCGGATGATGAAGCTGCCATTTCCAATCGCGATCGATTCTGAGGGAGAAGGCGACTGGGGCAAGACCTTTGATACGTTTGGGTTGCGGCCGTACACCGGCGTTTTTCTGGTCGATCACAAGGGGATACTGCACACGATCGAGCAGAAGAATACAGGATTCGATGAACCGTCAGAACTTGAGGCAGTCGTTCGGAAACTGCTTGTCGAATCTGGTTCCAAACCTCTGCCGAAAGTCGTGACGCCAAACGAACATGATATCAGCGACAAATTCAGGCAGGTCCATGCACGATGGAAGAGTATCGTTGCTGAAGGGGTCGCAGAGTCGACGCTCTCAGGGACTATCTCTGGCGGCTACAACGACAAAGGGCCGATTCCACTTGCCGGCGCGGTTGTTGAAATTGAACCGTCTTTCAAGATGCTTAGCAGCAATAGTGTCTCCAGCTATATTACCGGAGGCGACCGGAGCCGGCGGCAGACGGCTGAGACAGATGCAAAAGGGAAGTACCGCTTCGAGAATCTTCCCAAAGGCTACTACAAGATTACGATCACAGCAGATGGCAGGGCGTTCAACAAGCAGGAGCTCATCGTCGGCGAAGCGACCGGCGTGACTTACGATGCGGAGCTACCTACAGAGCACACGATCATCGGCCGCGTTATCTCTGCGGAGGACAAACTTTCCGTTGAGGAGGCCGTGATCAAGATAATTGGGCGTCACATTGACCCTAAGAATCCGGATGTCGTTACAAAGAGCTATCCACAGCCGACAAGCCAACTCGACGCAGAGGGTGTCTTTGCATTTGAATATTTGCAGACGGGCAAATACATCCTTGAGATCAGCGCGGATGGCTTCAAGAAACGGGTGATGCAAATGGTTCCACTGGGTGAGAAGGAACTAATCATCCAGCTTCAGAAGGAAGACTAATCTTCTTCCATTCCCGGTGGGTCATCGAGAACCACGGCGTCTGAATTATCTGGTTCCAGTGTGACTCGAACGTCGTCCAGTGAGAACTCGCCGTCTTCTTCGGCCCTCGGGCGGAAGTACAGTTTGATTGGCACTTCTTGAAACGGCGTGTGTTCTCGGAAGACACCCAACAGGTAGCGCTTCCATGTTTCGTCGAACAGGGCCGGATAGTTGCTTTTTAGCACGATCGTAGGCGGTTCGATGGCAACCTGTGTTGCGAAGAAGATCTTAGGTCGTTTGTTTTTCCGAATCGGCGGTTCATTAAACCGCACTGCAGCCCGGACGATTTTGTTGAGGCGAGCCGTCGAAACTCGTTCGCGGGCCTGCTTGTAAATCGTTTGAGCAAGGTTGATGACCTGCTTAACGTTGCGGCCATCTTTGGCGGTTAAGAATGCAATGGGTGAGTTCCGAAGTGTGGCGAAGTTGTGCTGAAGGTATTCGTTCCACTTCTCTGTCGTCATGTCGGCGTCCTGGCCGAGATCCCATTTGTTGACGACAAAGATACATGGTTTGTAGTTTTCGGAAATTTCGTCAACCAGCTGTTTGTCGACACGGGAAATCGTTGTGCTCGCGTCGAAGAACATCAGCACAACACTCGCGCGGCGGATGCTGCGTTTTGCTCTGACCAAGCCGTAGTACTCGATGTCGTTTGCCAGACTCTTGCGCTTGCGAACACCTGGTGTGTCGATAGCGACAAACGACTTGCCGTCCATGTCGAACCGAATGTCGATACTGTCCCGCGTGGTACCAGCAACTTCGCTGACGATGACCCGCTCGGCCTCAGCCAATTGATTGATGTATGTGCTCTTGCCGACGTTCCGGCGACCGACGATCGCCAGTTTGAGCTCTGGTTCGGCAGCAAGATGTTCGCCGTCTTCTAATTCAAACTCATTCGCAACCGGCAGGTGTTCCAGAATGGCTTCCAACAACTCTTTGCGATTTCGGTTTCCCTTCACACTGGTCGTCAGATACGGCGCGCTGCTGACTCGGAAGAACTCATGAACCTCGTCGTCGGTCTTTGTTGAATCGCACTTGTTGATTACCAACAGTTGCTTGGTCTGAACCTTACGAAGACGTGAGCCAACTTCTTCGTCGAGTGGCGTCACACCCATCCGACCATCAACAACGAAGACAATCAGATCGGCTTCTTCAATTCCGATCCGGATCTGTTCGTCAATCTGGTCAGACAAGTCATCGCTGTCGACGACTCCGATTCCGCCCGTATCGACCAGCTCGAAATAGCGGTCGTCTTCATGAATCAAATGCGTCACCCGATCGCGTGTGACGCCAGCGGTTGGGTCGACCACAGACACCATGCGGTGCGCGATCCAGTTTAGGATGGAGCTTTTGCCAACGTTGGGACGGCCAACAATTGCAACTTTTGGGACGGACATTTCGTCACTGTTTTCGAAAGGAAGCGTTCCGCTTCACCGGTGGCGGTTGGGATATGGGGACAGTGTTGCGTTGGGTTTAGACCGCTTGGGCGGTTCTTCAAAACGGTTCTTCTTTGGTCGCGACGGACGCGTTTGAACAGAACGCTGTGAGGCGGTTCAGCGGGTCGGTACACTGAGAAGCAATGAATCTTCGCCAATGTTGACGGTGTTCCAATAACACTGTTTTACCGCGAGATGAGCATACGATCTACGCTGAAGGGACAACCATGAAGACCATTGCTGCTACTCTGGGTTCGTGCATTTTGTGCTGCCTGATTCCGGTTACTGCATTCGGACAGGCCGCCGAAGACGGCGGAAAACAATGGGTGACATACGAGGGTAACGAAGGCCCCGGCAAGGGCAAGCACATTGTTTTCGTGGCTGGAGACGACGAATACCGGTCCGAAGAGGCTCTGCCGCAACTTGCGAAGATCGCCGCCGTCCGCCACGGGTTCAAGTGTACTGTTCTGTTTCCCATCAACCCAGAGACCAGTGAAATTCAGCCGACGTACCAGAAGAGCGTACCTGGAACTGAGGCTCTGGATTCTGCAGATTTGATGGTAATTGCGACTCGGTTCCGCGATCTGCCCGACGAACAGATGGTTCCTATCGACAATTACCTAAAACGCGGCGGCCCGGTTGTTGGTCTGCGGACCGCGACACATGCGTTCAATATCAAAGACAAGGACTCAAAGTGGAGCCACTATTCGTGGCGATATAACGGCGAGAAAAAGGAGTGGGCTCAGGGCTTCGGACGTCTGGTTCTTGGCGAGACCTGGATCAATCATCACGGTCGTCACAAGGACGAAAGCGCGAGAGGGATTGTGGCCGAGTCAGCGAAAGATCATCCAATTGCTCGTGGTTTGAAGGGCACCGACATCTGGGGTCCCAGTGATGTCTACGGAATCCGCCTGAACAAGCTGCCGGAGACATTTGAACCGATTGTGCTTGGCAACGTCATTAAGCGGCCGGGCAAGCGGAAGAACGAAGCGTTCTACGGGATGAAGCCTTCCGACATTGAAGTCAACAAAGAGAAGAGTGACCCCGCCATGCCGATCGCATGGACGAAAAGTTACATGGTTCCCGGCGGTAAGAAGGGTCGCTCGTTCACGACGACCATGGGAGCCGCAACAGACATCGTCAGCGATGGCACACGCCGAATGATCTTCAACGGGATGCTCTGGGCGATGGGTATGGACAAGGATATCCCTGACGGTGGAGCCAACGTCGAAATGGTGGGCGAGTACAAGCCAACGAAGTTTGGCTTTGGCGATTTCAAGAAAGGCCTGCGTGTTTCCGACTTTGAGATGAAAGAGGCCAAGAAGTAGTTCTCTGCAACGATTGAATGAGATGGCCGCTGTGGTGCGGCCTTCTTTCAGTTTTGTTCTGACCAAAGGTCGCGTCGTGAAAAGTATTGTTCTTCTATTCCTCGCTGCATCAGTAGTTGCTGCTCAGGAATCGGCTGAGGTCACTCATAAAGCTTCCAAAGATGGTAAGAGCATCGTGGTCTCGGTTGGTGGCAAGCCTTTCGCCGAGTATCGAAAGAACGAAACGCACGAGCTTCCCAAGCCATTCCTCCTACCTCTTCGAGCGGCAGATGGAACCGTTCTGACGCGTTCGCTTGAGAACCCCGAAGATCATCCGCACCATAAGGGCGTTTGGGTTTCTGTCGATGAAGTCAACGAGATCGACTTCTGGGCTGAGAAGGGCAAGATACTGACCGTCTCCTCAAAAGTTACATCGGTTGCCAAGAAGCCGACGCGAATCAAAGTGACGAACTCGTGGCAGTCGCTCGATGGAAAGCCTGCGGTTGAAGAACAAACTGTGATCCAGTTTTTTCCAAATCGATTGGTGACTTACGACATTCGGTTCGTCGCAAAGCATGGCCCGGTCGAATTTGGTGACACGAAAGAAGGTCTGTTCGGATTCCGAATGGTCAACAGTCTGCGTGAAAAAGAAACCGGCAAGGTCATCAACGCAGACGGTAAGAAGGGAAGCGGCGAATGCTGGGGCCAGCCATCGGCATGGGTCGATTACTACGGCCAGATTGAAGGTAAGACTTACGGCGTCGCTCTGTTCGACTACCCCAAGAACATGCGAAAGTCTCGTTACCACGTCCGCAACTACGGGCTGTTTTCAATCAGTCCATTCGGCGAAAAGGCCTACACCAAGGGCAAAGAAGAAGCGAAGCCCGTGAAGCTCGCTAAGGGAGAAACACTCCAGCTGCGATATGGTCTGTACATTCACGACGGCGACACGAAGGCTGGCAAAGTGGCGGAAGCTTACAAGCAGTTTCTGTCGCTGCCTACCAATCCTTCGCTTCGGTAATTGCCTGAAACAGCTTGTCGATGTCGTCTTCTGAATTATACAGATGACACGAGACTCGCAGGCAGCGATGGCCGTTCCAACTAAACACGGGAGCTTCGATGTTTCTGTCTCTCAGCTTCTGCTGAAGAACATCGATCTTCCCGTGAGTCGCGGGTTCCCAGCCATTTGGCTTTGGAATGGAGATCGTCACCATTGGCCCATACCAATCTGACGAATCAGGCAGCAACGCTGTGCCTCCAAGTTCATCAACGGCACGGTCGAGTGCGAGCTTGGCAAGTCGATGGCCGTGCTGCCGGAACGTGTCCAGGCCCATTCGGTTCATGAAGTGAATCGCCGTTGGAATGCTAAGCAGTCCAGCCGGGTCGCGCGTTCCGATCCAGTTGAAGTCGTCTTTCCAGCTCTTGTCGTGCCCGGCAATGCTTCCGCCCCAACTGGTGTGAACCGGTTTGATTCTTGGTTGTTGTCGCGTGTGGACGTATAGAAATCCGCTACCAAACGGAGCACACAGCCACTTGTGACAGCTGGCTGTGTAGAAATCGCATCCCAGTTCGCTGAGGTCGATGGGCAGCATCGCAACGGCATGAGGTCCGTCGACGCAAACCGGAATACCCCGTTCTCTCGCTGCGGTGCAGATTGCTTTGACGGGAAAGATGGCTGCAGTTTGCGAAGTGACATGACTGACCACGATGACTCGAGTTTTGTCTGTAACCCGGTTCATGATGGCGTCGACAATGCCGTCGCTTGTTTCCAGCGGACTGGGTAGCTCCGCCGTCACGACCCACGCGCCGGCAGCCTGGCACTTGCGTTTCCAGATGCGTTGGACTGCGCCGTATTCGTGATCGGAAAGAAGAATCTCGTCGTCCTTCTCAAGGTCAAACGCCGTTGCGGCGATGTTCATCCCGACTGTGGCGTTGTCAACCAGAAGAAGGTTTCCGCCTTTCGTTCCAATGAACTCACCCAACCGGGTCGCTGCTTTGGTTAGTTCGTTCTCCATGCGCTGGCAGAAGAACTCCATCGGTTGCGATTCTAATTGTCTTGTCCACTTGTCGCGGGCTTGCTGAACTTCGATTGGCGACGGTCCAAACGAACCGTGGTTCAAATACGTGACGTTTGGGTCAATTGACCACAGTTTCTTGTATTCAGAATCGGCCATCAGTTACTCCGCGGCTTTGGTTTCAACAAGCTCTTCCGATTCTTCGTCAGCCGGCGTTGGTTCAATGACCTTCATCGATTTCCACTTGCCGGTTTGAAATCGATACAGCATCGTAAATCCGATAGCGACGATGTAAGCCGTGCACGCCGCCCAACTGCCCAGAAGGTTTCCGCCGTAGTGATTCATGATGGCGGTCGGCAAAACCATGATGCACCAGCAACCAATGAGCGAAACCAGCATCGGAAAGCGGGTATCACCTGCTCCTCGAACTGCAGACGAAAACACAATTGCCATTCCGTCGAAGAAGCAATATGCCGAAACGAACCGCAACAGCACAACCACCTGATCGCGCACCTCTTCAAAATCACCGTCCGCGCTGTATGTCGAATAGATATTCAGTACGAAGTCCGGCGCGATGAGGTAGACGATCATGAAGAACGACATCCAGCAGCTGGCCGTGCGAAAGGCAGCCCATGTCGTCTTTTCAGCGATGTCTGGTCGCCCTTCGCCAACACGATTTCCAACTAACGTCGACACGGCCATTCCGAACCCAAACAATGGGAAGAAGGCCAGTGTGTTGAGATTAAACGCAAGGCTGGTCGCCGCGAGTTCCTGAGGCCCGATGCTGCCGATCAATAGCACGAAAACCGTGAAGCCAAAGATGTCGACGAACGAATTGATACCGTTCGGAATTCCGAATCGCAGCAAACGCTTCAGGAGTGTTATGTCGAGCTTGGGAAGTCCGCGGAAGTCGTGTACTTCGTGATTGTTGAACCACTTCATCAGCACAAAGTAAGCCACACTCGCGACGACCCGTGCGGCAACGGTTCCCCAAGCGGCACCGACGATGCCAAGTTCAGGGAACGGACCTTTGCCGAAGATCAGCAGATAGTCGACGAGGAAGTTCACGAACACGCTGGCGACGTTCACCCACATCACAATATGCGTCGCCCGTCGCCCCATGAAGAAGCAAGAGAAAGAACTCGCCAGAGTGAAGGCCAACGAGCCCCAACACAGCGTCGCGAAGTACTGAACCTCAAGGTCCACAACATGTGGATCATGTCCGGTCGCGGCGAAGATCTGCGGAGCGAACGGAATCAACGGCAGCAGCGCGAGCCCACTAACAACAGCGATGAAGAACCCCTGCCACACGCTCGCCACAACTCGCTTTGGTTGCCCGGCTCCGTCGTACTGAGCCACGAATGTGTTCACGTAAAGAACGATGCCGATCGGAATACTCAAGATGGTCCAGTGAACCATTCCCGCTGGCAGCGCGGCCGCCATCGCATCCGTGTCGTACCAGGTCAGCAACAGGCGATCGATGACGTTCATGATCGCCAGCGACCCTGCGCTCAGAATCAACGGAACCGCCACCTTCAGAAACTCGCGCACGCTGCCGGGTTCAGGAGCGGCTGGTTCGCTTGATTTTGGTTCCGCGGTGGTCATTCAGATCGTCATCGGCGTGGACGGAACGCAGAACGATAACAGGGAGGCGGGGCTGCCGCGACGGTTCTGTGTGGAACGTTTTTTTGAACCACTAATGAACGCTAATGATTTTTCGTTGACCGGCAGGGGACTGACAGTCGGGGGATTTCGTCGAGATCCATCAGTGTCTTATTAGTGTGGATTAGTGGTTCGAACTCGTCAGAACCACCATTCTAGACTAGCGTCGATCAGCGTTCTTTAGCGGTCAAAATCAAGACAGCAAATCGTGCAACACATTCCCATGCACGTCGGTTAGCCGGAAATCCCTGCCGCCGTAGCGGTACGTCAGCTTTTCGTGGTTCACACCAAGCTGATGAAGAACCGTCGCCCACAAGTCATAAACCGTGGCAACATTCTCCACGGCGTGGTAGCCGAGTTCATCCGTTGCACCCCATGCGGTTCCACCTTCCATCCCGCCGCCTGCCATCCACACACTGAACCCAAACGGGTTGTGGTCACGGCCATTGTTGCCCTGCGAAAACGGCGTTCGTCCGAACTCACCCGCCCAGACGATGAGTGTGTCTTTCAGCAAATCACGTTGCTTCAAATCCTTGATGAGCGCCGCGATTGGCTGGTCAACCTGCGAACCCATCGCACGGTGTCCGCGTTCGAGGTCACCATGTTGGTCCCACGGATTCGCGGCTCCACCGGCTCCAATGCTCTGCGTCAGGCAACTAAGTTCGATGAAGCGAACACCCTTCTCAACAAGTCGCCTGGCCAGTAGGCATTGCCTCGCGTAGGCCGCCTTTTGTGGGACATCAGAATTCAGTCCGTACATCTCTGTTGTCGCTTTGGTCTCGCCTGAGATGTCGCAAAGCTCGGGAACCGCCGCCTGCATCCGGAACGCGGTTTCATAGTTCCGGATTGCCGCTTCCACCTGCGCGTCCCGACCGGTCGATTCCAGGAATGCTTCATCAAACTGCTTCGCCAGATCCAACCGAGACCGCTGCGAGCGTGGCAAATCGCGCGAACGGATATTGCGAATTGCATCCGGTTTGTCGGCTTTCAAAATCGAACCCTGATGCTGTCCGGGCAGGAACCCATTGCTGAACAACGCGACGCCACCATGTGGAGGAACCGCGTTGCCGCTCTGCAGAACCACGTAACCTGGCAGGTTTTGGTTCTCACTACCCAGCCCGTACGAACACCACGCACCAGCGCTCGGGTGACCCATGAAGGGGAATCCACTGTGCATGAAAAAGTTGCCCTGCGCGTGTTCGTTCACGCTGGTGGTCATTGATCGAATGACCGCAAGTTCATCCGCAACAGTTGCGATCTGCGGAAACATGTCGCTGACTTCCAGCCCACTCTCCCCGCGCTTGGCGAATGCAAACGGACTGGCCATCACGTTGCCGTTTTGGTTGAACTGAGTTCGTTCAACCTTCACCGGCATCGACTTCCCGTTCAGCTCTTTCAGCTTTGGCTTCGGGTCAAACGAATCGACATGCGAAACGCCGCCCGACATGAAACAAAAGATGACATGCTTGGCCTTCGGCGCGTGATGGGGTTTCGATAGCGCCGCACCGTCCGGCAAGTCCGCCGCGCGCGCACCCTCGCTTGCAAGGCCAGCCAACGCCACCGCGCCAAAGCCCGTCGAACAGGTTTCCAACATCCTTCGTCGTGAAATCATTGTTGGTTACCCTTCTTCCCACTCTCTGCATTCGCTTTGGCGATTTTACGCCAGGCTCCAAGTTCGCGTTCTTCCAGGTCACTGGCTTGGTCTTTGCCGATTGCTTTTTCGAACGCCGTCATTGGAATGGATCCAAGTCGTTCCCAGTTGGCGTGGCTCGCTCGAGTCCCAGTCGGATCTACTGGCAGCTGCGTGGAGACGAGCTGAAATAAGTCGCGTTCCTGTTT